>JAAFKI010000136.1 GCA_021399345.1 Candidatus Heimdallarchaeota archaeon | reverse complement strand
GTATCACAACCAGCTACATCACAACACCTGAAAATTCTAAAAAATGTTAATATCCTCTATTCAGAAAAAGAAAGACCCAAGATATACTATTTCCTGAATCTTGTTGAGTTCAGAAGACAGAAGAAACTTGTTGACAAATTGTATGATTTTGCATTCACTAGATGTTCTCAAGGAGGACAGTGTGAAGATTGTCCATTTAGAGATGACTGTGAGGACGTCAGTATTGAATAGTACGAGTTATCGTTGATTTAGACAAACATAACTAAAAGAGCGGTACAGATTTAGAAAGACTTAAATAAGTATATACTTATAGACTTATAATCAACAATTTAAGAATGTGACAAAATGAACAATACTTTAGAAATAAAAAAGAAAACAGAGATGAAGTATGATTGGAGAAGCTTAATTACTTGGGGTTTTTTGGGATTGGTTTTTGTGCTAATAGTAATTATGACTTTTATGAGAACCCCTGAACATATAGTAAACACGCTGACATTAATAAGCAGTCAATTGAAATATTATTTCCTTGCGATGCACATCGTAATGATTCTTCTTTTAGGAACAGGAATTGTATGGAAAAGATTTAGAAATAAAATTTTCTTTGTTATGCTGTTTCTTCTTTCATTGTCCAGCACAGTTGTTTCAAGTATTTACATTGTCATACCAAACATAATCTTCTTTGGAGTAATCACGGTCCTAGTCCTCCTAGCATTTGTATCTAAGAAACTGAAGTTTGATCTAGAAAATGCTAAGATTCTTGATTGGATATTTTCTAGCATCGGATTACTCTTTGGTTTTTGGTACTTACATTGGGTAGAACCACCAATAGCTTTGAATGCTTTACTCTATTCACCTTTAGGTGGTGTGAATTGTCCAACATTGGTTATGTTGTCAGCTTTGTTAATACTCTCAAAAAAACCAAAACCAGTCATGTTAACAGTTTTTGTTGGAGCTTTAACAATCTACTTTGGTTTCTTTGGAATGATAATGCTTGGTGCGTACGTAGATATTGCATTAATCCTGTGTGGATTATATCTAATTGGAGACATTTTGGTTAATAGTATAAAGAACAAAAGAAAGTGACAGGACATTAAAACTCCAATCACTTTTTTAAAAAAAAATGAAATAGTTTTTTAATAGTATCAGTATATTATCAAATAGGATATTGAAACTCCTCAAAAGGGTGAAAAGATATGACGAATCTATTAGACGATATTGAAGAAATCTTGTTAATGGGACCAGGACCCTCTTGTGTTCATCCTGACGTATATAAAGCACTCAATCGTTTCACTTTGGGCCACCTAGATCCCCATTTTATTAATATAATGGATCAGATTCAGGTATTGCTACAAAAATTGTTGAATACCAAAAATAAATTGACAATCCCAGTTTCAGGTACAGGATCTGCAGGGATGGAAACCTGTTTTGTTAATTTGGTTGAGTCAGGAGATAAGGTCTTAATACTCATAAATGGAGTTTTTGGAAAACGAATGTGCGAAGTAGCAGAGCGTTTAGGTGCAAATGTAGATGTCATAGAATTTGAATGGGGGACACCTATTGATCCAGAACAAGTAAAAGAAAAATTATCAAGCAATTCCTATAATCTCATTGCTATGGTCCATGCAGAAACCTCTACTGGAGTAAGAAACCCAGTCGAGGAGATATCACATATAATTAAAGATACTGAAAGTTTATTCTTAGTGGATGCAGTTACAAGTCTCGGAGGGATTGAAGTTAAAGTTGATGATTGGGGGATTGATGCCTTGTATAGTGGATCTCAAAAATGTTTATCAGTTCCTCCCGGTTTAGCACCTGTTAGTTTTTCGGAAAAAGCTTTATCAAAGATTAGAAATAGGAAGACCCGAGTTCCAAACTGGTATCTAGACATGAGCTTGGTTGGAGAATATTGGCAAAAAGATCACAAGCGAGTATATCATCATACAGCGCCAATAAATATGCTATATGCACTCTATCAAGCACTTCTTCTTTTCTTTGAAGAAGGAGCTGAACAGGTATTTCAACGCCATGCAGAATGTCACAATAAATTAAAAGTAGGGTTGGAAGAATTGGGTTTGAAAATGTATGTTGAGGATAAGTTTCGTCTTCCAATGCTTAATGCTGTATCCATTCCCGAAGGTGTTGATGAAGCGGAAGTTAGAAAGAAACTGCGGTTTGAACATAAAATTGAAATTGGTGGCGGCTTAGGACCATTAGCAGGTAAGATATGGCGAATTGGATTAATGGGACATACTGCCCAACCAGAAAATGTTGAAAGGTTCCTTACTTCGCTGAAGAGTGTTTTGCAAGTTTTTTTACCTTTCTCTCTAAAACCATAATGCCTTCCAAGAAGGGTACTATTTACATGAACATAGAATCAACCCCTCTAACGAGAAGGATGACAAAACTAATAGTTGGGAGCATACGAAAAGGAAGGTCTTTCCAATAAGGTACCCATCAATTACAGAAAAATATTTAATCAAAGTTTGAGATATTATTATGGAAAATGAAATTAGATAAGAAGAGAGTAAAGAAACTAGTATATGTTCTTCTTATCATATTACTAATTCTAGTACCTGTAATCTTGATTGATAGATTTCTTCCAATATTTCTTGTTACTAGATTGAGAAATACTATTGAAATCACAAGTGATGAGGATTTTGTAAAATATGATTTTCCAGGAAATGGTTCCAAGGAGAATCCTATAGTTATTGCTGATTTGGAAATTGGAACTAGAAATAGACGTATTCGTGAGGCATATCAGTTAATTGAAATTTCAAATACAAGCTATCATGTAGTTATCGAAAACTGCAGCCTCATAGGAGGTGCAACTGCAATATCAGTAGGGAGTTTAAGAGGAGGATCAATAAAAATTAGAAATAATTCGTTCTTTGGTGTAGATCATTATATAGGATTAGACGGATTTTGTACTACACTCTTTTTCGAGATATGGATTGCTTGTAATATCGATGTTGCAAATAATACTTTTGAAGGGAAGTCTTGGGGTATGATTTTTGCAGAAGTGTATAACTCATCTTTTTCAGATAATACTGTATCAACTGAACATAGAAACATAGGTTTAGAAATCTATAAATGTAGAAATCTAACTATAGAAGAGAATCTGTTAGAAGGTATTGGGATTACTGATTCAGACTATTTGAATATCACCAACAACGTGATATCTGGCAATCGACCTGGTTTGTTGATTGGCAAAGGAAATTATATATTTGTAACTGAAAATACCTTCTTGAATTGCACAAATCATGCAATTAAGCTTTATTATGATGCGATGTTTATAGAAATTTTCCACAATTCATTTTTAGATAATAATATAGGTAGCATATCTCAAGCATCAGATTCTGGGGTTAATAACACATGGTATAGTGTGTTGCTTTTAGAAGGTAATTATTGGTCAAACCTAGGATTGAATAGTACTTATGAAATCGCGGGAGATGCTGGTTCTGTTGACTTATATCCTCTTTCTTCTCCACAGTAAATGATGTTTTGAAACTAATTCTATTCCCACTTTATACTTTTCATCCCAAGACTTCGCAAAGTCTTTGAAAGTTCTCCTACATGAACCATTGCATGTCTAATAACATATGAGTATTTATGTAATCTTGATGTAAATCCTCTTTTTGAAAATCCATCTTTCTCCAACAAATCTTTATCATCTAATTTCCCAAGAACTTCAAATGTTTTTGACTCAACTTTTAGAAGGTAATTCTCAAAAAATTGTCTATTTTTATTTTTCAAAGTTTCTGTTTCTTTTTCCTCAGAATTAGCAGAAACTTCACTTAAGGGTACCCATTCCTCTGGTGAATCAGACATATAGTACTCTATTGCCTCTATGGCATGAAAAAGAGTATATCCATACATCCATTTATTTTCACTCTTTTTCCAGAAATCTCCTTCAATTCTAGAAGTAGCATCTTTAAGCATTTTAAATACTGCTTGCATCTCTATATTGATTGCTTCAATTATAGATGTCATAAGAATTTATTCGAGTAAAATTCATAAATCTTTTGGGAAACCATCAAATCCTATGAAATCAACCAAAATATTGTGAAACATATTTAATACAATAAACAAAGATAACTTCAAAGGATGTTAGTTTATGAAAAGTGCTCAATCTAGATGGGAATCTTTAAAAATAATCCGTGAAGAAAAGTTTGAAAAAGTTTTACCAATTGCTATGAGAGAAAATAATATTGACATGTGGATTCATGTAATGAGAGAAGGAAATCCTGATCCACTTAACATTGACCTAGGAGGAGATAATGGATACTTCGTTTTCACTGATCTAGGAAAAGATAGGATCGAGCGAGCAGTATTAGGTGGATATGAGGGGGACCTTCAACCATTAGAAGTGTATGATATTTTTAAACATGAAGATGAATTGCAAGAGTTTGTTTCTGAAAGAAATCCTCAACACATAGCAGTAAATATATCAGATTGGATTGCAGTTGCTAACGGGCTTTCACATTCAGAATATCAAAAACTTACTTCAGTTTTGGGTGAAAAGTTTTCGAAAAGAATCGTTTCAGCTGAAATGGTTATTACTGATTTCAGAACTAGAAGAGTTCCAATTGAAATTGAAGTTTACTCAGAATTATGCGAAACTACTAGACAGCTTCTGGAAAGAGCTTTATCTGATGAAGTTATAACACCTGGTGAGACATCATTGGAAGATGTAGGCTGGTGGATGGAAGATCAACTCATAGCTCTTGGAATGAGTTCTACTTTCGATCTTGCTACTCCAATGATAATCCATTCTGAGAAATCAGATAAGTCAGAATACAGGTTAAGTAAGTATGTTATCCAGCGTGGAGATCTTATGCAATATGACTACGGAATCAGTCATATGAACCTTGGAACAGATTTCAAACGTGTTGCTTATGTATTAAAAGAAGGGAAAACTTCTGTACCTTCGGGTATTCAGTTTGGATGGGACAGAGCATTAGAAGCTCGTGAAGTTATTAAATCAAATATTAGGGTAGGTCAGACAGCAGGTGAAACTTTGAAGAAAATTGAACAAGCTCTCGAAGATGCTGGTTTTGAGTATATTCATCTAACAGTTGACCCAATGCTAGGAGGAGGACCTAGTTTAGACCCTGAAGAAAATCAAGAATATCCTGGAAAAACAGAAATTTCGATAGATTGTCATTGTGTGGGAAATACTGGAAATAGTGAGGTGGCATCTGGTCCCTCAATAGCAGGATTTCGTCTAGATCGTTCACATTTGGTTATCAAAAAAAATAATCTATTTGCATTTGAATTTATTGCCTATACGCCTAACCCTGACTGGGACGGTAGAAAAGTACGTTTTAACATAGAAGATGATGCAATTGTCACTGAGAAAGGCGTTGAATGGTTGTATCCACCAAATGAACGAATACTGTTGATTAAATAAGGTGGATTCGCACTGAAAGATGATATTGATTTTAGGAAAATTCCAGTTAGTTGACAACTCCAACGGAGATCCAAGTTTTGATTCTTTTTGCTACTTTCTCCCATCCTTTTCCCATCATCATATGATGATACTTATCTGGAAAAATTTCCACCACAGTAGAATATCTTTTTGAAAAAGATTTCTTGTAAGATTTGGGAGAAAAGAAAGCGTCATGCTCTGCACCTAAAACTAATATAGGTGGAGTTTGTGGTTTTTTCTTAATTGGTTTCATAAACAGGCAATCAAGAAACGCTCTGAATGATTCATGTTCGACAGTTTCAAAAAACTCTATTAAGTCCTCTTCAGGAAATTCTTTGGAAAATAACCATTTTCGAGTTTTTTTAGTTGTGTTGTAAAGTGGATAAAGATCAAAGGTTGCTAGAATCTTAAGAACTGATGGTGTCTGTGTGAGAAGAGTTTTTCCAAATGTTTTCCAAATACCTTTGTTATAAGTTGAAGCCAGTAGAATAAATTTCTCTATCGTCTCAGGATACTTCTGAGCATATTTTTGAACTGTTAATCCTCCCATTGAATGACCTATTAAAATTGGTTTTTGTTCTAGATTCTCAACTACAATTCTGACATCTTCAGCATAATCATTAATTGATGTCCACCTGAGTTTCTTCTTTGAGCCACTGTTTCCATGGTTACTTAAATCTAGAGCGTAACAATCATATCCCTTTTCTGAAAAAAATGGTAAAAAATTGTATTCCCAACATTTAGTAGTATTTCCCATTCCATGAATGAATACTAAAGGAGGTTTTTTTTCACTCTCAAGGGGTTTGGAGTTAATAACTTTGATATGCTCAAAATCAAGAATTTCTGTTTTTACCGCCATTTTGAACGGGCTAGAGCAAATCAGCACTATTTAAGCTTTTGTATTTTTAGAACAAATCCTTTCTTCTGAATATTTTAGGTTATTTCGATATATTTTATAACTCCCTCTTGAACAAAGAGAATTAATAAAGATATAAAAACAAATATTTCAAAAATACTATTCTGGAGATTAAAGATGTTAGCTAGTCAAATAATTATTTCGCTTTGTTTTATAGCAGTAATCATTTTATTGTTTACTAACAAACTAAATAGAGCTATAGCATCTTTAACAGCTGCAGTAATAACCTATTTTGTTTTGGTTTTTTTAGAAGGAAAAGAATTTGATATAATCGTCGATCTCTTGTTTGGAACTCCTTTAGATAAATTCGTCAACCTTCATGCCTTAATTTTGATTTTAGGTATGATGTTTATAGTACAGATATCCGATGAAGCCGGTCTTTTCCAGTTCTTAGGAGTCTTAGCAATAAAAATATCTAAAGGAAAACCGATTGCTCTAATGGCAATTTTGGCTACTTTATCAGTAATATTCTCAGCACTTATCAACAACATACTCACAGTAATGATACTCATTCCTCTAACGATTACAATATCGCGTATGCTGAATATAGATCCTACACCGTACATCATCACTGAAGCTATAATGGTCAACATAGGAGGAACATTCTTCTCAATTTCATCGATTCCGAACATTTTAATTGTTACAGCTTCAGATATCAGCTTCAATCAATTCTTTATCAATGTTGGATTATTCTCATTATTAATGGCAGTAGTCACAATTGGATTCTTCATTTTTCTATATAGACAAGAACTTCGAGAACCTAGAAAAAGGATGGTAGACACATTAGAAGAATTCAATGTTTGGAACTTTGTTCCTAATAGAAGACTTCTCTATGCATCCATGAGCTCATTGGTAATCCTAATAGTGTTATTGGTGAGTGTAAATTCAGATAAGCTAACGCCCGATATAATAGCATTATCCATAGCAATGATTCTAACGATTTTCAGTACATTTAATGGATTGAAACCTAAGGAAATAATGAAGAAAATCGATTTAGAATTGATACTGTACTTATTAGGTATTTTTGTTATAGCAGGTGGTTTGGAAGTAGTTGGAATCATTGATATTATTGGAAATGCTTTAAGCGGTTTAGGAAGTAGTAATCCTGTATTTCAGTTTCTTATGATAATTTGGATTGGAGCATTTCTAAGTGCACTCATTGATAACATCCCTATAACAAAAGTACTGTTACCGGTGGTTACTCAGATGTCTTCTGGAAGTAATTACTACTACTACGCGCTCGCTTTTGGAGCCAACTGGGGCGATAATTTAACTCCTTTAGGAGACAATGTTCTAGTTTTTAATATTGCTGAACAACACGATCGTCCGATCAAAATCAAAACATTTTGGAAATTAGGTTTTGCTACTACAATCATTCAATTGATTCTTGTTTCTATCTACTTCACCTTCTTTTCCGCCCAAACTTATCTTATAGGTTTAATTCCTTTAATCTTCATAATTGCATCACTTGGAATAGTTTTTATATTTTCAAAGTATGGTAATGACAAGACTAAATCATACTTGAATAAATGGGTAAACAAATTCAGATCATTAATAATTTCATAATGGGATAAACATGATAATAAAAACATTAGAAAGGATAAAAAGAGCACTTCCAGAAGTTGAACATATTGTTATGTTCTATAATGATGGTACTGTCTATCAAACAACTTTTGAACAATTTGAGGAGTCAGTAAACATCCCTAAAGTTGGTGAAGAGTTTGCTAATATTCTTTTAACTTTTAAAAAGTTGTATGATTTATCGAATTATAAATTCAGTCGATATCATCAACTTCTCTTTGACACTGAAGATATCGATGTATTAATAATCAAAATTGGAGAGAATACTAATTTAGCTTTATTCTTCAGAAAATCTTTAGAAAAAGGAGAACTGCAAATAGATTCGATTAAGAAATACATCACTAAAATTGGAAAACTCATAGACATAGGAAGAATCGAACTTATTGAAAGTGAAATCCGTTTCAGTGAAAGAGAACTTAAGAAACTCATTGAAGACAAGGAAGAGAAGATGCAGAAGCAGAGAGAGTTAAACATCTTAATAGAAGCTTCCTCTGATGATATCAAAGAAATAGAAAAAATCGAAAAAGAAATTGATGAACTAACTGCTGCAATTAAGAGATCAGAGATGGATAGGGATGCAAGAGAAGAAGCAATAGAAAAAATCGAAGAGAAAATAAGTTCTGAAGAAGTGATGCAAGATCTTGTAAAGAAGGAGCTCAGACTTAAACGAGAAAATGTCAAAGCCCTAGATAAAAGGCTTAAGGACAAAATCGAGAAGAAAGAACTTCTAGAGAAAGAAGAGGAAGATCAGAGGGATGAAGAAAAAATAACAGAAATTTCTAAGGAAATTATAGATCTAGAAGAGCAATGTGAAAATTCACAGCTTGAAGTAGCTGAAAAGCAAGAAGAACAGAAGAATCTCAAAACTAAATTTGAAGAGGATAATGTCAGAAGAAACGAAATCATTGAAGAAAAAGAGAAGAAAAAACTCACAATTCAAGAGCTATACAAGGACTTAGAAACTAAGATGGAGAAGGAACAGGTACTAAAAGAAACAGTTGACACAAAGAAGGATGTTGATAGGCTAGCGGAAATTGGGCAAGAAATAGAAAATCTGAAGGAACAGATCAATCAGCAAAAAGAAAAATCTGAAGACAAAAATAAGGAAATGGATGATCTCAAATCTAAAATTGAAAAGACTGAAAAACAAATTGAAAAAATAGATAAAGACAAGCTAGAGCTTCATGTAAATATTGCTGAACTCGAAAATCAACTTGAAGAAAATAAGCAAAAGAAGAGTGAATTAAAAGCACAACTCGATGCAGAGCATGATGAGAAAAAGAGAAAGAAGATTGAGAAAGAATTAGAAAAAATCGAGAAAGATATTGATTATTGTCATGACTGCATGAAAGAAGATCTTGCGAAGCTAGAGAAGACCCAACAAGAATTAACAGAACTTCTTGAAGATATGGAAAATGAAAAACGGTTTCTTACTAGATCTCAAAAGGAATTTGAGCTTAAGAATAAACAACTAGAAGTTCTATACAAAGAACTAGATGTTGAACTGGACATTCAGAAATCACTCACCTCAAGCATTGATCATGAAGAAGAATACAAGAAAGCTAGCAAAATCAACATTGATATAGATGATTTGGACAGTGAAATTAAATCCATTAAAGAAGATATTGATGAGAAAACAAAAGAGCTTGATGAACTAAAAGAGAAGATTGAAGAATCCTAAACAATCCTATTTTTTTATCCTTTTTATCTAAACTTCTATTGAAAAACCAGAAAGTTCACTGATTTTCACATCTGAGGGAGTGCAAAAGGTATTGAAGGAATTTTCCTATTTTGTCATGAGATTTTTTCAAGTAACTATTGATTTATGTTCAAATTTAGCATGCCTGATGAATTAGATTTAGTCTAATATGATAACCTCAAAAAACCAAACACTTATAAGTAATATATCGTTATTTTGATATGATGAGATATAAGCCCTACCTTTGTCTTGAAAATCAGTCATTTAGTCAATCTAATAATTGGGATAGATGCCATTCCAATCATCGTTTTTCCAATGTGTTAGGCTCATGCACTTATATGCCTTACTCTGTTAAATTTTCCGGCAATAAGAATGATGCATTAAAAGTTATAAATGTTTTAACTCTCAATTATAGGACTAAGAAGAGAGTAGAATATTACAAAAGGAACGGTTTGCTAAATTACTGATATGGAGGATAATATTGGACATTGATAATAGGCATTCTTACTCTTGCAAAAAGTAAAAGTGGTTGAAATGGTCAAGGGATTTAAAAGTAAAATAATAACGGGTTTTTTAGTTTTTACAATTGTTTGTATGATTTTTTGGAATTCTTCAACTGAAGCTATGACTTCTGATAATTCAATGAATTATTCAATTGATATTGATTTTAGCAATATACTTTTCCAGATAGAATGGGTTTATCCTTTGGAATGGAGTTCTGAAACTCCATGCATCATAGATATTGACCGAGATGGTGTACAAGAAATCCTGACCACAGGCATTTGTCTCAGCAACACTGGAGAATTAAAATGGTCAAAATCCACTTTGGCGTCTAGTTCTCAATCCTCTTGTGTTGTTGCAGATATTGATAATGACAATTATGTGGAAATAATTTATGCTTTATCAGGACAGATATATGTCATGAATCACGATAGTTCCTATAAGTGGGATTATACTAGATCAGATGATAATTCTCTTTTCACAGCACCATGTGTTGCTGATGTTGATGGAGACAAATTAATGGAAATTATCACTAGTACTCATTGGGATGGTCTCTTTTGTATCTCAAATGAGGGAGAACTTCAATGGCAACACACTTTCAGCATATCAGGTAAAACAGGAGAACCTTGTGCAATTGATATAAATGCTGATGGTGTAAGTGAGATTATTGTTACACATGGTAGATCTTTATTCTGCTTCAATGGAGAAGGAGACATCATTTGGAATTACTACTTCAGTGATTATCTTTCAAGTTGTATAGGTGTAGCTAATTTTGATTACGTTTCAGATACATTAGAAATTGTAACTACCTCAGATTCTAACATCTATTGTCTTAGCTCAGTAGGAACTCTTCTATGGAGTCAAGCACTCAACTATGGAATTTATGATAACCCAATAATAGCTGATGTAAACTCTGATGGAAGCATGGACATAATTCTATGTTCAGATTCAGGGATGGTTTACCATTTCACAAATTTAGGAATAAAGAAATTTGGATTAAATGTTAAAGAAACACTGATAGGTACTCCTATTGCAGTTGATTTAAACAATGATGGGTCATTAGAAATACTTGTTGTCACAAAGAACAATCAATTAAAAATAATTAGCGAATTTGGTTTAGAGTTACTAACCTATAATTTTCATTCAACAATCAGATCATCTGTTCTAGTTACAGATTTAGATGGCAATAATAAAATCGAGTTACTAGCTATATGTGAAAATGATTATCTCTACTGTTGGGAAATTTTTGGAATACCTGTTAATGGGATGCAAAGAATATTGGCTTATAATGGTGGTCCTGCCAGGACTCGAACAATAGACAGCGATGGAGACTATCTAGACGATACAAGTGAATTAGTTTTAGGGACATCTGCTACATCACCAGATACAGATAGTGACAATATACCTGACGGAATGGAAGTATATGTTCATCACACAAACTGTAAATCCAATGATACAGATGAAGATCAAATAAGCGATTACGATGAAGTAAATATCTACAAAACTAGCCCTACTACCAACGATACAGATTCAGATAAGTTATCAGATTGGGATGAGTTGTTTATTTATAATACTAACCCTAGAAAGGCTGATTCAGATAATGATTTCATCAATGATTGGTGGGAAATTAAATATAACCTTAACCCGTTGAGATATGATTCATATGAAGACATAGACAATGATAAACTAACTAATCTAACCGAATTTGTACATAATACTCATCCCAACTGCTCAGACACTGATTCTGATCTAATTGATGATTACTGGGAAATCTGTAATTTTCTTGACCCATTGAATAACGATTCTATGGAAGATCCAGACGCCGATATGCTTACAAATTTTGAAGAATATACATATAAAACCAACCCTCAGAATAACGACACAGATTTTGACACTTTATCAGATTATGATGAAGTGTATATTTATCCAACAAACCCTCTATTGGCAGACAGTGATTTTGATAATCTATCTGATGCGGAAGAGATTATAATCTATGGTACGAATCCTGTTTTAGAAGACACTGACCAAGATTTGATCTTAGATTGGTGGGAAGTTCAAAACAATTTAGATCCTTTCGTGAATGATAGTATGGAAGATTTTGATTCTGACGGATTGAACAATTTCGATGAATATGTTTATGGAACCAACCCCCATTCCAACGACACAGATTCTGATCTCATGGATGATCTTTATGAAATTGAAAATAACTTGAATCCATTCGATGATGATTCACAAAAGGACAAAGATTTTGATGGTTTGACAAACATAGAAGAATATTTGTATAACACAGACCCCTCCTGTGAAGATTCTGATCATGATACTCTACTTGATGGAGATGAGGTTAAAGTGCATAGCACTAACCCTCTTAGCAAAGATTCAGATTCAGATTTTATGTCAGATGGATTCGAAGTAGATATGGGCTTAAATCCTCTTCTTAATGATTCTTTCTATGATTATGATAATGATACTTTAATTAATCTAGTTGAATATCAACACAATACCAACCCATTTTCTTCAGATTCCGACGAAGATGGGTTGCCCGATTCTTGGGAAGTTGCTTATTCGCTTAATCCTAACTATAGCAATACTTATTCTGATCCTGATGGAGATGGTCTCAAGAATATATCAGAATATAAACAAGGGACTCATCCTAAATGGTATGATACTGATCATGATACGCTTCCTGATGGCTATGAAATAGAAAATTTCCTTAATCCCCTTGTTGCCGAAGGTGATCAAGATGAAGATAAAGACTATCTCAGAAACACTATGGAATATGTATATAAGACTGACCCCCACAAAGTCGACACAGACGAAGACGGCTTATCTGATTATATGGAAACTAAGGTTTATCACACCCGCCCCCTCAAAGCTGACACTGACAAAGACACTTTAACTGATGGTTGGGAAGTTGAACACGGCACCAATCCCCTTGTTGCTGACGCTTATGAAGATCCTGATAGAGATGGTATTGCCAACATTCGTGAATTTGGTTTAGGTAAGCATCCTAACAAATGGGATAACTGGTATCTTCTTTGCTGTTTGATTTTACTTCCTCTTTGGGCCGGTATTTGTTATTCCTGTGTTCTTATTTGGCGTATATTGAAAAAATATTACTTTGCACGTAAGCTAGGTTACTTCACTCATAAAGAACATATGATAGCTACTGATTTTGGTTTCTCCCACGGTTACGATTATCACTTCGCTCAAGAACATGGTTTTTCAACCAAAGAACAATGGAATAATGCTATTTCCAATGGTTACAGTTCCTTTGATGACTGGATTGCCTCTAATATATCTGGTTTTCCTGCTATTGATTTCCAACTTAAAGCTGAATTACTTGGTTTTGATAATTTCTTTGTTTTCCTTACCACTCTCAAGAGAGATTTGCGCAGATACAAATATCGAACCAACAGACTCACTTCTATTGTTGTTGATTTAGAATCTAATACAACTACCAATCTTCGACGCTTGAAACGTTTTCATAAATCCATGGTCAGATATATTCGTGATATTATCGAGACCCATGATCGTCTTGTTCTTTACACCAATGTTCCCACTGGAGATATTGATCTTTCTAAAGATCTCAGAAACGAAATTGAACGAGGAGTTATTTGGTTAGATAGAAGTAGGAAAGCTATGTTAATCCTGCGAAAGAAGCTTACTAAACTCAATATTTTGTAACCTTTCTTTTTCGAGGATTTTCATTCTCTTATTTAATTAGCTTAATTACGTAAAGTTATTAAGCACATATTGATTTCTTCACTCATATGGTCACCATAATCTGTGGAAATAAGAAGTTTGACGATGTAGAAATCTGCTGCTTTGATAAAGATGGTACAGTACTTACTCTCAACATGTATAAACCTGTTATGAAGAAAAGAGCTGAATTACTTCTAGAGAAATATGGATTGAAACAAGCGAATTATAAAGAGCTACTTGCTCTAATGGGACTTAATCCTGAGACTCATGAAATAGACCATAAAGGACCTATCCACATTGAGCGTGTTGAAATTATCCGCAGAACTAGAGAATATCTCCGAACATTTTCTATTAATTCCTCTATAGAAGATATTGCTGAACTTTTTGATGAGGTTGATCATTTGATCGATTTTACAGAATATGTTGAAGCTTTTGAAGGAGCTAGTACTCTTTTGGATTCATTAAGAAGTAAAAATATTAAACTGATGTTATCTACTCATGACAGTTCAGAACCAGCAGCTCAACAATTAGCTAGTGCAGGTCTTTTTGATTATTTTGACCTTGTTCTTGGTTTGGATATTGATTCCCCTTATCAAGCTAAACCAGCTCCCGACATGCTCCAATATGGTTGTAAGGTTCTTGATGTAGATATTAGCAAATCCATTGTTGTTGGAGATGATGATCGAGATTTACTTATGGGTAGGAATGCTGGAGCTTTGGCTTGCATTGGTGTTCTTTCAGGTATAGCTGAAACTAAAGATTTAGAACATGCTGATGTTATAGTAGATTCTATTGCGGACATAAAAATTAAGTGAAATCAGCTGTTTCATTCTGTAATATTTTCTCTTTTGATTTACAATATATTTCAAACTGCAAATGAAAAAGGATAAAAATTGAAGATATCAGTTATCTTCAATTTCAACACCTAAGTAATCTTCAATAATTCCTCTTAGTTTATCTGGAGTAACTCTTAAATCATCAATTATTTTACCATCTTGAAGTCGAATCAGTCTAAAACCTGGACGAATTAAAGACAAATCATGTGTAGACATTAGTATGGTTGTTCCATATTTAACAGCTGTTTCCATAAGCAATGAAATGATATTTCGCGCTAGTCTTGAGTCAAGATTTGCACTTGGTTCATCAGCAAAAATTATAGGAGCTCTTCTTGCTAAAGCAACTGATAAAGCTGCCCTTTGTCTTTCTCCTGCCGATAACTCTGCTGCATAAGAAGTAATCTTATGATCAATCTCGACATCTCTAGCAATGTCCATAATGCCCTCGTTAAGATCATCAGTTCTATCATTGAAGAGTCTTGGAATAAACATATTTTCATTAACTGTATATTGATCAAATAGATTGTTGACCTGACTAATCATTGCAATTTCATGAAATCTGAAATCAGCTATATCTTTTAGATTACCCTTTACTATATCAAAATCTTTAATCAAAATGTTACCATCATCTGGATCTTCGACACCAGAAACTACATTCATTAATGTGGTTTTGCCAGCACCTGATTTCCCAGAGATAACAACGAAATCTCCTTTGTTAACAGTGAATGATAAATCTTTCAAAACATCATTCTTCATTCTTCCAGCAGGAAAGGATTTGCTAAGATTTTCTACTCCGATAATCTCCTCTGACTTCTTGGGATAGTCAAATTGTTGTTCTAGAATTGGTTTAACTTCACTGAAAGAAACACGAGAACGCTTATTATTTGCATTAATAAGTTCATTAACTTGATCTTCATCTGTTTTCTTCATTAGTTCATAAATTTCGTCAGCATTAACTTCATTAGGATTATAGATGACGGAAAATTTCTTCGATGGATGAATGTCAAATTCTACTATATGTTTGTAGTTTCCACTGACATATACTTCATCTGGAACACGAACAAACTGAGAACTATCAATTATAGATTGAAGCGATGATTCTTGTGGACGTATGATGAACTCCAATTCACTTCTATCCAAATCAGTGTTCATTCCTACAAGACGTCCGTCTCGTATGATGTAGCTTTTCTTGAAAGCATTTCGGAATCTTAGATCGTGGGTCACGACCAAAATAGTTGTCCCATAATTCTCATTTAAATCTCTGAATGTTTCTACGACATCATTTGTGTTAGCTGTGTCCAATTGTCCAGTTGGCTCATCTGCCAGCAAAATTCTGGGCTTTTTCGCTATTGCAACACCTATGCTTGCTCTCACTGCTTCTCCCCCCGAAACTTTTGTTACTGGATTCATTCTTATTTTTTCTAGATTTAGCATTTTTATTAGTTCATTTGTCTCTTTCTTTGCTTTCTCTCTTGCTACATATCTCATTTTCATTGGTAGCAAGATATTTTTCTCTAGTGTCAATGATGAAAGTAGATTTTGTCCTATGAACTGGTTTACTATCCCCATTCTTCCGTACCTAAACTCTCTCATCTGTTTTTCACCCAGTTCTGCTATGTTGATTTCATCGACATATATTGTACCTCCACTGGGTTTGTCTAGTCCTGAAAGAATCTTAATCAGTGTAGATTTTCCTGAACCTGAAGGACCGATGATACTAGCCACTTCTCCCTCCTTCACATAGAGGTCTAACCCTCTCAATGCTGAAACCTTTACTTCTGTCAAGGGATCGTGGTACACTTTAATTAGGTCTTTTGTTATTATCATCTCTTCTTCATTCCATCATTGTTGGAGAATATTTTGCAAATTCCCTTTTTAGGAAGTATGTCAAGCTTAAGTATATCAGCGCTGGTATTCCTAGAAATATTGCTATTAACATAAATACTGGATAATTCACATATAGTGAGAACTGTTCAGTTCCATAGTTCAGCTGTTTCAGTGTTGGATATATCACGCCTATTCCCCCCGCTGCTCCCAGAACTAGTGCTGGTATTATCGCTGCTACCGTCGTTTGTATAGCTGACATGTTTATTATTTTCGTTGGGTTTATCCCCATTTTCTTCATTATGTCATGTTTTATTACACGCTTTTCTAGTATCTTTATCGCCGTTGTAAATGTTGAGAACATTAGTACTATTAGAGCTACAAATAGCGACAAGATCATTTCTATGATAAATATATTATACAATGGTGTTTTTAGACTATCTTTCACATCTTCAACCGTTTTCACTTTCATATCCTGTTCTTTTTCGAACAGCTTGTCTACTACTGATTGCGCATCTTTACGGTTGTGTGTTTTTATGTACATTTCATCGCTTGTTTTTAATCGTCTCACTAGTACATCCTCTAATACCTCATAAGCTTCTATTGATATTATCATCATATATTCATCTTCTTCGTAATCTCCTTCAAAATAATACATTGGAAACAGATCAAAACTTCCTGTGATTGTTAGAGAGTGCCTTAACCAGGGCACATCAGGATTAGCAAATTCATATTTATCTCCTATCTCTTTATAGAAGTCTTCTAACATTGCCTCTGAGATAATTGTCGTGTTTGCATCAAGTTGTCTTATTCTATTCCATTGAATGTTTGATACTCGATCTGCAGGTTTCTCTACCGTTTCTAAAAACGACGTCGTATTAACAACCACTAGTCTCGTATGTTCAAACATTCCTGTATATAAGGTATGTACCTCCACGTGTGTATAATCTTCAACTTGTGCTATTTCATCTATATCTTCCGCACTTATTTCATCTATACTGGCCCAATTTTCTATTCGCACATCTGTTCCATTTATAAAATACGATTGTTCTATTAGAGTTGTTTCTTTTGAATAAGGTACTACTAGTACAGGAATTAGTATTAGAACTACTAATAAGAAAATTAATGTGATATTTTCAAAATACTTTATATCTTTTCCAATTTCAGCAATTGAGAAGTTGAACCTGCTTTTCTTAGCTTTCCAAACTACAACACTCACAGCTCTTAATATAAGTCCTAAGAATTTGATTATAAGTGGTAAGGACCCTAAGAGCGTAAAAATTGCTCCTGCAATTGTAAGGAAAAGATTCAGTGTAAAGTCACTAATTGATGCATTATAATACGAAATGAAAGATTGGTTGTAAAAGTAAATAAGTAATCCTATTCCCAGTGATAAAAAGAACACATCTCTCCAGGTAATTAATTTGTATTTTACTATTGCAACAAAGAAGGCAATTATTACAGAAGCAGCTACTACCTCTGGAGCAGTAAGGTCGGGTCCTGATTTTACACCTTTTCTTGCTGCATCTTGTTGACTCTTGGCTATTGTTTTTAAAGCTACTCCTTTAGCTGTATGTTTGTCAATTTTCTTGATAGAACTTCTTCTAACTACTGGTGCTTTTTCAATTTTTTTCTTTCTTCTAACTAGAATAATTATCCTTGGGATAGAAATTATGAACAAGACCCCCGCCACCAATCCAAGTATTGATGGAACATTACCTACCACTAAATGTGTATCAGTATTTGTAAAACTGATAAATCCATTAATTCTAATTAGAGGAATTGCCGTCCCTAATGCTATTGCAAAACTTAATAGACTTGCCACAATAATTTCAACTATTCTTATCGTGAGATAAATCGAGAAAAGTCTTCGAGTACTTATTCCCCTACTTCTTAAAATTTTCATTTCTTGTTCATAACTCGTTGAGAAAAGTTCTGAAGATTCAAATACCATGAAAATTGATAATAGTATAGCGGGTATTGCAAATATCAATAATCGAGCCATATTATTCAAATAGTAAGTATTAAAACTTTGGAAGAATTCTGATATTTCATCATTTACACGGACTATAGCAGAATTATCGTAGGTTAATGAATAAACTCTTCCTAATAGTGTTTCTTGTTCAATTACAATATTATTCCTTTCTGCAACGTTGAATTCATCAAAATTCATCTCTAACTGGAAGTATCCCCTTACAAAGAGATTCATCTTTCCACCTTTGGATAATATATCAAAGTATATACTTTGTTTAGTGATAATAAAGGCATTTTCTGAAGCAAGAACATATACATCATAGGGTATTCCTAGATGAGCAGCTGTTCGTCTTACTTGAGCAAAATTTATTTGTGAAAAGATTCCTACAACAGTCATACTTAGTAGGTAATTCTCCTCATCAACAGGATTATCTGTTGAAGCAATTAAGCTTAATGTGCCATTGATACCAAGTTCTATTCTGCTTGCAAGTTGTTCTGCAATTACTACCTCTGTATTATTTATTGGTGATCTCCCTTCCACTAGCATTGTACTGATAAACTCATCACAAGTATCAGGTAGAGATACAAACTGGTAGGGCAAATAAGTAAAATATCCAGGAGCATAAACCATCGTATTTGTCCAGAAGCTTGATTGAATACCAGAGATATATTTTTCAATTTCTAGACCATCATATAGATTTAGTATTTCTTTTTCAGTATTAGTTCCATAAGATGCCGAAACATTTGATGTACCATTTATATTTGACTGTAGAGAAGTTTCCAAACTAGCTGAAGGAGTTTTATCCGAGAAAAGTGGATATGAACGATCATATGCCTTGATCATGGCAGATTCTTCTGATTGAGCGATAATCACAGCTGAACTCAATAAGTATCCTGTAATAATAAATCCTGCCAAAGTTAGAATCGATCTTTTCTTATTTGAGAACCAAATAGTAGATACTGTACTGAAAGTATTAGAAATAATTCTCCAAATATTCATTAAAATTAGTACAATTTTAGAATGATGTCCAACCTGTTCATCGGTTAGAATAGATCCAATCTCATCTCCTCTTCTTTTGATAAACAACCAAATAAGAACACCTAACAATGCAACTCCAGCAATAGCCATCAGAAAGATATACCACTGTTTGGTGAAAAATTCCTTTATGGGATTGTATATAGTTAATCCATCAACATATGTTGTATAATCCAAAGAGAGAGTTGTAAGAACAATTAATCCTAGAGCTTCTTCTTCTTTATATTTTAATGAAGTCCCAGGTTTGTAATCGTCTGTAGAAACGGTTATATTGTAAAGTACTACATAATCTGTTGGCGTTAGATAAACAGAGAAAAATCCTTCGGTAATATGATAAATTGAGTTTATCGGAGAGAAAGTCCATTGGCCACTCACATATCTGTAGAAGTAAAGGTTCACATAGTCATTATCAACTAACTCAGCAACAATCACAGATCTGTTTAAACCATCATCAAAATAGTAGGAATCTACAGGATTTTCATAAAATGATGTAATTGTATTTTCAGTTATATGTGTACTATTAATCATACCCCAGAATAGAACAGATGGATTCGTAAAGACATAAGAAAGTCCATTAGAGTTTTCTCTTAATTCTATCTTATCAACTGGATAGAGCACTTCACTAAATGTTCTTGTTTGCTGAGGATACATTGTATTATTATCTAATATGGCCGTACCTATCCCAAATGTTTGCTGATCAAGTCTATGAACATACCAAATTCGCTCTGTTTCATCTAATGTTATATCCATAACATTCGTTGCGCCTGATACAGGAGCGTCTATGCTGAAGACATCATAATCGTAAGTGAAGAAACCACGATAGTAATGAATGTCCATAAATATCATATCCTCATGATCCCACATATTATGAAAAGCATGAAGGATTCTATCTATAAATTGGAATTTGAAGAATGAGACATACTGGCCACTAATATCCTCCCCAGATATCCAGAAAATTTCATTCGTTTGTTGATTGGCTTCTGTCCATGTATAATGATAGAAATATCTAGCACCTAGTTCATTATCAACAGAATACACAATACCTATATTGATGTCAGATGAATAAGAATATTGAATTTTAACACCAATGGCAAATTCCTCAATAATCTCAAAATGAGTCTCTTCATCTAGGTAATACAAATGTACTAAACTATTTCCTTGAGAATTTTTCACATGAAGGAATGTGTGTAAATTCCCATCTCGATCTATCAAAGGAACTGATTCAAGTATTCCTCCATTAGACACTATATCTGTTAAGTAGACTAAATCTTCGTTTTCTGCTGCTTGAGCTGAAGAAATTAAGTTTGGTATTAACATCAATACTAGAAGTACAAATACAAGTTCCTTCTTTTTCTTTAGCATCATCTTGAATGACCTTAATGGGTTTATAATTTTTTTGTAACGTGCTACAAGAATCTTTACTCTGTTATTAAAAAGTAAGTTTTTTGTCTATATGACATGTTCAAATTGAAAGTTGAATTCTAATGGATTTTGTCATGTGGCTAGGTTTAAGCATTGCTATGAAGAATGAGCTCCATGAAGAAATTTCCAAAAGCTATGAATAATTAGAAAAAAAATAGCCCAAAAAAATATATTGGACCAATATTACTTTAATTTGTGAAAACTAAATTAGCTGCTCTAATCGTTTCTTCAATAATTATTGTTGCAACTTCAACTACACTTCTAGTTATTTTTATTCCTAAAAAAGCTCCACATTCTGAATTATTTCAATGGGATTATCCAGCTAATAGTTCTATTACTAATCATTATGCTAAAATTACTTATATGATTCCTATGAGAGATGGAATTAGGCTAGCTACTGATGTTTACTTACCGCTTTACATTAACGAATCTAAACCAGTAATTTTTGCTAGAACTCCGTACAATAAAAATGCACTTAGTTCACTTGCTTATTATGCAGAAATAGGTATAATTGTCGTTTTGCAGGATTTTAGAGGGTTCTATGCTTCTGAAGGAGAATTAACTATTCCCTTTATATCTGAGCAAACAGATGGCCATGACACCCTTAATTGGATTACTGACCAACCTTGGTGTAATGGTAAAATCGGCAACTGGGGTTTATCTGCTTTAGGTATAGCTCAATATCTTATGGCCCCTAATGCGCCAGAATCTTTAGTTTGCCAATTCCCTATTGTTGCAACACCGAATGTTTACTCTACAGCTTTTACAGGTGGTCAATTGAGAAGTGAGCTTATTATTCCTTGGGCAGAAGCTAATGGTTTTCCTGAATCAACTTTCGATTTAATACAGACGAATGAAAAGTATGGCGGTATTTGGGAACAAGGGAATATTGGAAATAATTATTCTGACATTAACGCAGCTTCAATTCACATGGGAGGATGGTATGATATCTTCTCTCAAAGTACAATAGATGCATTTACAGGTTATCAAACTGAAGGAGGTATAGGTGCAGCGGGAAATGCTAAACTGATCATGGGTCCATGGGTTCATGCTGGAATGTTTGGAGTTCCAACTGGAGATATACTCTTCCCTCATCAAAATCCTGGAATAGTTATTAAAGCAACTGATGCTGTTTTTGAAAAATGGTTATTAGATAATTCTACTATCTGGGATATGTTACCTCCTGTTATGTTTTATCTCATGAGTTCCTTGGAGTATAATCCAAGCCATCTTGCAAATAACTGGTATCAAGCACCATCTTGGCCAACTTGGTCTGTGCCAGTTGATCTATATATGCATTCTAACTTAAGTTTAATTCCTCCACCTATTATTTTTGCCACTAATCTACCCACAGCAAGTGAATCAACTGCTGACAGTTTGTGGTATTTATATGATCCTAATGATCCTGTTCAAACTATAGGTGGAGGCAATTTAGTTCTCCCTGCCGGGACATATGATCAACAACCTTTAGATTCCAGAGATGACATTTTGAGATTTACTACACCTACATTTACACGACCGGAAACTGTTGTAGGACAAGTTGAAGTTTCTCTTTATGTTAGTTCAAATTGTACAGATACTGATTTTACTGTCAAACTAATTGACGTCTATCCTGACAATAGATCTATGATTATTACTGATACAATCATTAGAGCCAGAAATAGAAACGGTTTATCTGACTGGGATTTTCTTACACCAGGTTCTATTTATGAAATAAACATGAAACTTGATAGTACAGCTTATCTTTTTAATGAAGGTCACAAGTTACGTATAGACATATCCAGTTCTAACTATCCTCGATTCCTGCCTAATCCAAATACTGGAGATCCGTTATGGGGGAATTCAACAACCTATGTTGCTAATAATACTATTTACACAAATGGTTCCAAAGTTACTCTTCAAATGACTGATTACAATTCCTTAATTCCTTTCTCGTTTGATTTTACAACACCATTATCACTCTATCTCAAGGAAGTCACAATTAATAATGAACAATCAGTAATTGTTTTCAGTTGGTATAATCAAAGTCCAATAGAAGTATTGATTCTTTTGAGAAAGACTAGTCAAGTTTGCAGATTCCTTTCTCTGAAATATCTAATTCTTTAACATTTTCATCCTTAAAAGAACCTATTTACCTTGTGTATCGCTTTTCAAAACAGGTGTTTTTTTCATATTTGGAGATAAAACTGTCAAAACATATATAAGAAATACTTTTACTAAAAGAATGAAAACATTGAGCACTAAAGATCCCCGAATAAGACAGTCTTATCTTTTCAAGAGAATGAATGGTGATACTGTTCAGTGTTTAACATGCAGAAGAATGTGTGTTATTAAAGAGGGAGAAATGGGTAAATGTAAAACAAGGCAAAATTTTAACGGCAAACTCTACTCCATTCAATACGGAGATATTTCTAGTTATAGTCTTAATCCCATAGAAAAAAAACCAGCTTATCACTATTTTCCTGGATCAACCACTTTAACATTAGGTTCTTGGGGATGCAATTTTGATTGTGATTGGTGTATAAATTGGGATATTACTAAGAATCTTCGACCGGAAAAATTTACTGATGCAAGTCTAATGACTCCAGAAAAAGTTGTTGAAAATGCTCGTTTTAATCCCTCCATAAATGGGGTTTGTTTCTCCTTTAATGAACCAACACTTTCTTTTGAATTTGCAGTGGATGTTTTCCAATTGCTTCCTAATGACTATTACAAAATGTTTGTTTCTAATGGATATATGACAGGAGAAGCTCTCGATTATCTTATTTCAGCAGGCATGAATGGTTTAACTGTCAGCTTCAAAGGGACAGAAAATGTTGCTGATTGCTTATTAGATATAAAAGTCAAATATATTTGGGAAAATCTCCAAATGGCTTATCAAAGAAGTGTTCACATCGAACTCGTGTATTTAGTTATCCCAACAATAAATGATGACGAAGAATTCATTAGAGATTTCTCCCAGAAAGTTATCAAAAACCTCTCTGCTAATACCCCTGTACATTTTATTAGATACTTCCCTTCCCACTTAACTCAAATTCCTAAGACTACAATTTCACAGCTTCAAAAAGCACATACCATTGCAAAAGACGAAGGATTAAATTTCGTTTATTTGGGAAATATTCCAGGCCACCCTTTCCAGAGCACATACTGTCCAAATTGCTCAGAATTACTGATAAAAAGGAATGTGTTTTCTGTTATTTTCAACAACATAACAGAAAATAGTAGATGCCCAAAGTGTAACCATTTAATTCCAATATATCCTCACAAGCCGGTATATTTGACTTAGGTTTTTTTTTATAAAGAGAATTTGTTACCAAATAGAACAACACTCAAATATTTTTCTTTTATTATACTCTTATGGAACTTGCTGTAGAAGGAAGATTAGCAGTATATTTTGACAATGATTTCAATCTCAAATTCGTTAAAAATCCCCTTCTGATAATAGAAGAAGACAGAATAGTAGAAATAGGAACTTATGAAAAAACAAAACAAAACCTCTCTGGACATGATGTAGTAGGAGATAATAATCAACTCATAATTCCCGGATTAATTAATAGCCACACACATTTAGCAATGACTGTATTTAGAGGGATTGCAGATGATATTCCATTAAAAACTTGGTTAGAAGAGAATATTTGGCCTTTGGAAGCTAAGCTCACCGAAGAAGATGTCTATCAAGGAGCTCTTCTAGGAAGTATGGAGTCAATTCTAAGCGGAGTTACAACGGTTAACTCAATGTACTGGTATCCCGAATTCGAAGCAAAAGCAATCAGTGACGTTGGATTGAAAGGCATCGTAGCTGCACCTGTTATTACAGGGATAACGACTTTAGAGGATGCCATAGAAATTGTTAAGGAACATCACAATTCGTTAGAGGAAACGATTAGAGTATCCTTAGCCTTGCACTCTCCATATACAGTTAGTATTTCAGATTTCAAAGCTGCTCACAAGTTCATGAAAGAGTATAATTCTAAAAACACAGAAAGTCCTGATGTTCTAATTCACACCCATCTAGCTGAATCAGAAACTGAAATAGAGGATAGCAAGAAGTTCAATGAAAAATATGAAATTCCTTTTCCTGATGTAAAAACCCCTGTTCAGTTTCTAGATGAAATAGGCATTCTAGACGAAAATCTAATGGCAGCACATTGTATCCATGTTAATAACAATGATATTAATTTACTAAAAGATAAAAGAACAAAAATATCGCTTAATCCTCTTTCCAATGCAAAACTTGGCAATCACATGCCTCCGATTCCAGAGATAATCAAGTCAACTAAATTAGTAGGTTTGGGGACAGATGGTCCTTCCAGCAATAATACATTAGATCTTTTCGATACTATTAGGTTCCTAGCTGTTTATTATAAAGGCCTACATCATAATCCTACTCTAATTAAAGCAGAAGAAGCTTTTAGATTAGCTACTATTGGTGGAGCTAAAGCTATAGGATGGGAAGGTATTGGAACTTTAGAAAAGAATTCGTTTGCAGATATTGTTACAATTAATTTAAAGAAACCACATCTAACACCTAATTTTGATGACAAATATCTTCTCAATCATTTCGCCTATTCCATGAAAGGTAATGATGTAACAAACGTCATAAGTAATGGTAAATTGATTTTAGACAATTCAACACTTCTCAATCGAGATATTGATATTACTCTAGATGAAATAGAGAAGATTACTCATAGATTAGTCACTACGAAGAATGAGAATGACGCAAACTCAGCACTACTATTCCAATCAAAGTTATACAAATAGAAATACCAAGAAAAGTTTGTTGTAATGATGAAAGTAAACTCCATTCTCCTAGAAGTATCCCTCCAAAGAAAATAGGAAATATTGTCATCACTCCATTATATATAGCCATAATATTAGAAACTTTACCGTCTCTAAATGCAAATTGGAGACTTCCTGTAGACAAAAGAGCCGTTATAAGAAATCCAACAAAATAGAATATGGCTATAAATAAATCGATATTCCAATCAGTTTCTGAGGTCCAAATGGTGATTCCTTTTATGACTATGGCTTGAATTCCAGCTATTATTCCAGCAAATATTGCAATATCAAATGGTTTAATTTTTCTTTTGAAAATAGCAGGTACGAATGTAAAAGAAATTGCAACAATAAGACTACCAACTATCATTATTGTACTCCCCCAAGAATGTGAAGAAATTTTCCATTGGTTCCAAGTTAGAAATGAATCACCAAAACTTGTAAGATATGAAGAAACTGTGATTCCTCCTAGAATCAAGAAGATACCAATCAATTCAGTTTTTCCTATTGTTTCTTTTAAATCTAAATGAGCATATATGACCAATATGATAATACCGAAACCTGACAAGGGAGCTATTGCGCTTAAGGGAGCCCATAGAAGTGCAACGTAGTAAAAACCAATACTTATTATTGTTAGGAAAGCTCCAAAAAGCCATAATTTACTTGTTAAAATTGATTTCAACATTGTTTTTGTTGATTTTTTGATTTCCTCTGACATCTTGTTGATAGCTTTCTTTTCTAGAGCAAATCCTATGTTATAAAAAGCAAAAGAAGCTAATCCTGAGAATAATGAAATTATGAAGAGGAAATTAACCATTATACTTTGATATCATGAACCCTTTTTAGATTTTACTTTAAATCATAAAGCATTTGACAAAACTTAAAACTAACCTAGCTAACGCAAATACAATGTCTGAAAAAGAACCATTCATGATTCTAGCTCCAGGTTTTAGTAATTATAAGAGAACCTATCCTACATATGAAGAAAGGTATGGGAAAGACAATTTTGCATATACAACCAATTACAAGAGATTCACAATAGATGATCATCTAGAAGAAATAGAATCACTAATCCCCGAAAACAGACCGTTTATGATTGCTGGATATAGTATGGGTGGTTGTAATATTATTGAGCTTCTCAGTAGAAGAGCACTTACAAACTGCAAAGGGGTTATTCTTATTGGTGCTGCTCGAATTTTGACACCTCATTGGTTTCTTAATTTTTTGTTTAAGCTTCCCGTTCCACTAATCTATTTCTTAGCAATCTTCATTGCTCTTTTATTTCCTTTCAATTTCATAGTTAGTGGATTTAATCTCAAAAAAGCAATACCTGCATCATTTGAAGGTCTAGAGAGATTAGTTGAAAATGGTGCGGGAAAAATGAAAAAAGAATACAATGGATGTGTTCGTAAGGTAGGGAGAAATGTAGAAGATATTCTAGAGGAAAACAAAAAAATTCCTCTTCTTATCATTAGGATTCAAAAAGATATGATGATTGATGAAGAAGATTTAGCTACAGTTCGAACATTCTTTGCAAAATCGAAGGAAAGAATTTTACCAGAAAATATAATTCATCTAACACACAAATATGACAGATTATACATTGAAATTATAGATGAGGAAAAAGATTTCTTTAGTCTATAGTCTTTTGATCTTTTTTAAGGAAAGAAACAACTTTTTAAAGGCATTTCCAACTGAAGCTTTGTGTATTCCAAAGAATTTCAAGAACAAATTGCACGTTTGAAAACTGATAAAGTCAGTGGATCTGAAGAAATAGTCCGTAAAGCTGTTCTGCTTATTAAAAATGAAATTCAATTAAATCCAGCTAGATTTGGCAAAATAATTGACCTTTCAGAAATGCTACGTAAGGTTATAGATATTAAAAAAGAAATGTCTGCTCTTCGAAATGTTTTGATTTATTTCATGGATTTCTTTCAACATGGTGTCGCTGTTGAGGATTTAGCTGATAGAGTAATTGAAAAGATGGATGAACAAAGAAAGCATCTCATAGATAAACTAAAACCCATTATTTCCCAGTGTAAAAATATCGTGACTATGTCAAGATCAAGTACAATATTCTGTGCACTCAAAAAACTAAGCGAAACACAAGACTCAGATAAGCTTCCAGAGTTAACAGTTTTTGAATCAAGACCTGCGCTAGAAGGTAAGAAATTAGCTTTGGAAGCAGTTAATCTAGGGTATAAGGTTAATTACCTTGTAGATGCAGCTGTTGGAAGAGCTATTAAAGCTTTGAATCCTGATTTGGTGCTTATAGGTGCAGACACTATTTTTCCTAATGGAAATGTTGTAAATAAAATAGGCTGTCATGCTTTAGCTATTTTCGCTTCTCAAGATAAAGTTCCTTTTTATGTCACTAGTACCACTCTAAAGCTACTTTTGAAATCTATTCCCTTCACTATACAAAGTTATCCATCCTCAGAGGTTTGGGCAAAGGATAAACCAAAGGAAGTTAAAGTTTACAACCCTTATTTTGAAATAATACCAGCTAATTTGATTACTGGATTCATCACAGAATATGGCTTCAGCACTAATATACCAGACGTAAGAATAGTCCTTGAAAAGGAGTATATTAGAGAAATGTATGAGTAAGAGGGCTTCAGCTTCCTTCCCATTCAGTTTTTAACATCTGATCTTTATCTTCTGGAACAATTGGATCTACATAATAAGCTATTTTCCCAGCCCACCTTACTTCTCCTGTTCTATAGATAGGATTAGATCGTATATTTCTCAAAGTGGATACAGGGATGTTATATTTCATACTTAAGGTCTTTAGTGATGCAAAAGGATTATCAAACTCACCGAAAAGACGTCTAATAAGACCCATTTTACTTTCATCAACTATTAGGCTTCCTCCCTCATCAACTGCATATCCAAATGGAGGACGAGACATAACTTTTTTGTTATTTATTCTTCGTAACATACCTTTGTATCGTTTCTCTCTATATTTCTCTAACTCCATTTCTCCAAAAAGATCCTTTATTCTGGCAAATGCTTTGTTATCTTCATCATCTAAACAGATGATAGATATTTCTTTTTTCTTGAGCATAACACGAATATATCCTAGAATATCTACATCTCTCGATAAACGGTCTCTAGATTGACTCCACAACTCATCAAATTCATTTTCTTCAACCATTCTTAGAATCTCAATGAATCCTTCTCTATATTCCGGATCACTATCACCTGGAACATCCTCGTCTTTGATTATTTTGATGATCTCCCTATCTCCAGCTTGATAGATTTTTGCTGTAACGTCATCAATTTGTGTTTCTAAACCTGATTCTTGATCAGATGTTGAGGTTCTAACATAAACAATACAACGAATCATATTAACCTTGTTGAGAAGGTTGTAACCTTAACTAAAGGTCTGTAATATCTGGAAAATATCCATTCTATCTTTCATCAAAAACGACTTGTTCTACTAATCTTTTGTCCTGTTTCTTTGTAAGATATCTGTAGATAAAATATTCAGTTTGCTTTATAGATTCATCATAATCTAAGGATAAATCTTTCCCTGTTTCTTTTAATTCAATTAATTTTAGTCTTAACAAACCCAGAGTAAGAGCAATAACTCTATTTCCTACATATAGTTCATTGGCTTTTTGTCTGATTAGTGCATATGTTCCGAACAAATTGGAATATTCCTTACTTAACTCGGTGAAAATCTCCTCTTCTTGCTTTCTTTTAGCATTAAGATCCTCCATATTCCAATTAATGATCTCTTCGGGGATAAAATCAAAGTAGTAGAGATAATATGCAAGGTCACTCGCAAGAATTTCTTCATCCTCACAAGGAATTTTATCCTTAAATTTAACATTATATTGAGTTGTACCTATTTTCATTACATGCCACCCTCCTCAAAGCCTTTAATGATCTGTTCAATGTTGATGATTTTTGCATAATCTTGTTTATATTCTTTGATTGCATCCTCTAAGATTCCAACATGATTCTTTATTTTGATAAGATCCTCTTTTCTTTCTTTTAGTCTAGAAGTAAATTCTGCATATTTCATAATGTCTAGAAAGAAAGTTCTAAATTGCAACTCAGGATTTTCTTGTAGGTTTTTCACCCAAGCTTTGTATATGGTGTGCATAATATCTTTATATCTAGCTAGTAACACTTTTTCATGAAGGTCATTCTTTTGAGCATAGTTCTTAATACGCCTACTTTGAGTAATGTTGAAAGTAAGCTGTTTAATCTGTTTCATTTCCTTCAACAAAATCATACGTTCAAAATAGATAAAGATTTAGTTAGTCTGAAGAAGTTCAAAGATATGCTTGCATAGCAAGATAATTGAAAATGATTGTTAAGGGTAATTCATAGCAATTTGCATCCAAATTAGAGGTTTCATAGAAAACTAACTCCCTATCGATAATAGATGAAAAAACTACTCTTTCAGCTACCTCTTTCCCCAAATAAATCCCTTTACCTCGCAGGTCTGATTTGTTTATGAAAATAAGAACAGGAATTTTTCTTTGTTTTCTAACCTCTTCCATTTGGACCATTTCTAAGTAATGAAGTATTTTCTCTAAAGAGGAAATATTTGTACCATCAGCCATTATAATAACAAGATCCGAACCTTTCAATGCTATTTCTTGCATAAAATCAAATCTTTCTTGACCAGCTGGATCATTGAAAATTACTTGAAATGCTGAATCAATTGATTCATAATCATATGTTTCAACTTGATCATATTTCTTCAAAATAACTTTGTTGAAACGTGTCAATATTAGTACTGAATTTACAACATTCAGTGAGATTGTTGTTGTACTGGAAGTGAAATTGTTATACTTTAATGGAGTGAAATCTAGATTATCCCCAATTTCTCTAAATATTCTTCGTGCAACATCATTTTTTTCAATATTACCAAAAAGTGCTTCCAAAAATGTTGTTTTTCCTGAACCAGTAGTTCCTAAAATGGTAATTTTCTTCATCACTAATGGTTCCAGCAAATTCATCGAAATCCTCTCAAATTAATTTTTTATTGCTCTTCCCTATATTATTGTTATAATCTCTATTTAAAAAATCTGATAGTGCTAATCACATTAAAGAAGAAGAGATTAGAATTATTCACAATCTTGATAACCTTTCTGATAAATTGTTAATACCCTAGTTTATTCTATTAGTCAACAAAATAGATTGATTGTCTAGCATCTCGTAGATGAGGTCTTTGATTAATGACCCCTTTCTCTTTGAGAATAGATAGAGCATTACGAACAGTTCTATTAGGTAATCCTGTACTTTCAATCAATTCTTTCTGTGTCATTTCTCCTTCAGTTAAAAGCAATTTAAAAATATATTTTGCAGAAGGAGGAACACGCTCTAAAGTTCTCAGATCTAACTCAACTAATCTATTTCTTAGTTTAGCAAGTATGTTTTTCTTAGCATGAAATCGTATAATTCTAGCTGTTGAGGACGATTTTCTAACTAATACTTCCTCATCGATACCTATTCTTATTTGCCCATCAATTATTGCTTCCAGAGGAGATCTTGAACGCAAGTTTACCAATTTGATCTCTGAATCAATTGGAACTACCAAAGGAATGTGTTCTTTATTCAATGGATTAACTGGAACTATAATCAGAACATCTGGGTTTCCAAAAGCTATAGGACCGCCTGATGAGAGAGCATAACCTGTACTTCCTAAAGATGTAGACACAATTAGTCCATCAGCTCTACCTCTATAAAGCTGATTCTTATCTATTATTAATGTATAATTCATTAAAAGTGCTGAATCTTTTGGGAATATAGCTATCTCATTTAGTGCAGGAATTGGCGTACCATTTCCAGAATCTAGAAAAACTACTCTATGATAGTTATCGACATCATATTTTCGATTCAGGATACTTGTTAAGGTATACTGAAGATTAACTGGACTTATTTCAGTAAAGAAACTTACGCTTTCAGACGATGCAGCAACAACTGGAACTGATGATCTTGAAAGAAAAATAGCTCTAAGAAATGTACCTGCATCGCCTACTGAGATGATGCAGTTTGCTTTTTGTGTTGAGAAATCTTTCATCTGATTTTCCCAATTGTTTTCATTCAATTCTTCATCTTCGAATTCAATGATTTCAACTTCTGGATTAATTTCAAGAAGCGTCTCCTTTATTATTCCAGCAAACTTTTGTGAGTTAGAATCATTGGACACATATAGAGCCAAAATCATGGTTTCATCTACATTCCTTACTTTATTATTAATGATAAATGTTTATTTATATTTATCCACAGAAAACCAAATTTTAGATGCTCTTAATATACATATCGCCAATACATAAATGAGCTTAGAAGCACTCAAACATACTTCTTCAAGCTTTTCCTTTAAGAATAATAGGCAATTATTGCTTATACTATACTAGAAATTACTTCAATAGTGCATTTTTCTTGAGTTTCAAGGCTTCTATTAAAAATTTAAGTTCAATTTTGACCTTAATCAAACAGTCTTTAAATACAATTCATAAAAGGGTAGTTCGGTTGAGATGGTGGTTGTAGAAGAAACTCCTGAAATAAGAAGTGAGGAGTTTGGATTACTAGAGGAAGAAGTTGATAGATTATTTACAAAATTGAATCCTCTAGGATGGACTAAAAATGCTTGCGAATCAATTGCTCCTTTTACATATAAAATTAACCAACTAAAGAAAGAAAGAGGATTCAAGATACTTGCTCATTCCTATCAAACAGCTGATATTGTTTTTGGAATTGCAGACATTGTTGGTGATTCGCTTGCTCTTGCTAAGAAAGCAACTGAAATTAGAGAGAAACGAATTCTTTTCTGTGGAGTTGATTTTATGGCAGAATCTGTGAAGATTCTTAATCCAGAGAAGTTAATTTTAGTTCCAGCAATAGGAAGAGATTGTACTCTAGCAGATTCAATAACAAGTGAAGATGTTAGAAAACTTAAGGAAGAATATCCAGGAGCACCTGTTGTTTGCTATGTTAATACAAGCGCAGAAGTAAAAGCTGAGTCAGATATTTGCTGTACCTCAGCTAATGCTCGAAAAATCACAGATAGTTTGGAAGAAGACACTGTCATATTTATTCCCGATGAGAACATGGGAAATAATTTAGCAAAAATTACTGGTAAAAAGATTATAACTTGGCCAGGTTCCTGTAGAACTCACAATGCACTCACAATCAGAAGATTGGAACAATTAATTCTTGATGACAATACAAAAACTCTTGCTCATTTTGAATGCCGACCTGAAATTATTGATTCTGTAGATTTTGTAGGGGGAACAGGGGATATGCACAGGTATGCAGCCAAAGCTCCAAAAGATGAAAAGGTTCTTTTCTTAACCGAACAAGGGTTCATTGACAGAATGAAAATTGAATATCCTGATATCCATTTTGAGGATAGTAAAATGATATGCATTAGCATGAAGAGAAATGATCTTTTCTCGATTTGGAAAGCTCTCGAAAAGCCAACAGACGATAATATTATAGAATTAGATGAAGAAGTTCGTAAAAAAGCTTACAGAGCTGTTAGCAATATGCTGAAATACTAATCAGAGAGTTAAAAAAGGATGATACCCCTAGTTTTAGTTGATGAAGATATTAAGAAGTGGATAGAGGAAGATATACCTTACTGGGATGTTACAACTTCACTTCTACCTTGTACGAATGCTAAAGGAAAAATCTATTCAAAACAAGAAGGAGTTGTTGCTGGTCTCATCTTCATAAAAAGAATCTTTGAGTTTTTAGGGTCAAAACTGGATATATTGGTAAAAGAGGGAGAGAAAGTATCAAAGAAAACAGCTGTTGCTTCTTTTGATGGAAATATACACAATCTGTTACAAGCTGAAAGAGTATCTTTGAATATTCTTGGAAGATTATCAGGAATTGCTACCCAAACAGCTAAAATGATTGAAATAGCTCACGAAATAAATCCTCAATTGAAAATCTGTGCAACAAGAAAGGTAGTTCCTGGTTTAGGGAAATATGATAAATATGCTGTTGTTGCAGGTGGAGGAGATACTCATAGGTTCAATCTATCTGATATGATTCTACTTAAAGAAAATCATCTTGGAGGCTTCAAGTCAATCACAGAAGCAATTACAAAAGCTAAAGAGATCACTAGCTTCAGTAAGAAAATTGAGGTTGAGGTTCAAAATGAAGAGCAAGCTATGGAAGCAGCTAAAGCTGGTGTGGATATAATCATGTTAGACAATTTTTCTCCCCAACTAATAAAACTGACAATTCCAAAAATCAAGTCAATTAAGAAGGATGTGTTGATCGAATTGTCAGGTAACATTAATCTTGAAAATCTACAAGATTATGCATTAGAAGGAGTAGACCTAATATCCTCAGGATCACTTACGCACTCAGTAAAGAATTTTGATTATACTATGCTGATAGAGTAAAAAAAGAGGAGATTAAAGAGGTAAGAAACTGTCTCCTTCCTTTATCGATTTTATAAAAGCAACTACAAGCTGAATAATGTTTTTCACATCATCAAGACTAATAATTTCAGAAGCTGTATGCATATATCTGTTAGGAATTGCTAGCAAAGCTGTAGCAGCACCTGATAGTTGAATAGCATTAGCATCAGTTCCTGTTCCTCTTGGAGCAGCATGCTTTTGATATGGTATTTCAATCTTATCTGCAAGTTCAAATATTTTCCTTACAACAACAGGATTGAAATTTGGTCCGATAGAAATTATTGGCCCTCCACCTAATTTTGTATCTCCAAGTTGCTTTTTCTCCATTTCAGGAGCATCAGCAGCAAAACCAACATCAAACGCAATCCCAATATCTGGTTTGATTTTCTCTGCAGCTATATGTGCGCCTCTAAGACCTATCTCTTCTTGAACAGTAGATACGCCATATACTCCAGCAAAGAAGCTTTTGTCTTTGGATAACTCTTTCATAATCTCTGCAACAATAAAAGATCCTATAGCATCATCAAAACCAGAAGCAACCGCGTAATTATTATCGCCTAATCTTTGATAACCATAATCAAAAACTGCGAAATCACCAACATCCACTTTCTTAAGAGCTTCTTCTTTATCCTTGCAACCCAAGTCTATGAAAAGTTTCTCCATTTCAGGAGCTTTTTTCCTTTCCTCAGCTTTCATTAAATGAATAGCTTTTTTCCCAATTACTCCTAGAAATTCACCTTTATTTGATATGACTCTTACTCTTTTCCCTGGAAGAGTTGTAGTATCAAATCCACCTAGAGGATGAAACCAGAGATAACCATTATCATCAATGTGAGAGATTTGAAAACCAATCTGATCAATGTGACCTGCTAGCATAATTTTGAAAGGACTATCAGGATTAATTATAGCATAAATATTGCCCACATTATCTACTTTAACTTTATCTACTTCATTTTCTAGATATGTTTTCACAACAACCTGAGCGGGAAATTCATAGCCAGTTGCTCTAGGTGTTGTTACTAATTTTTTTAAGAATTCTTCATTTATTTCGTAGCTCATGGTGTAACACCTTCGATTTTCTCTTATCAAAATAATTTTTAAAGATTTACTTATGAATTAGTTTGTTATTAACTTGAAACTGATGATTTTCAGCATTCATCCAAAAAGTTAAGAAACCACAAGATTTTCCCAACCTATGTCTGAAACTGAAGGAACACAAGCTGAAGATATTCAAGCAAGTGAAACTGAGAAAAAGCTAGCTAAGTTAGGTAAATATCTTCTCCTCTCATCTATAGCTATTTTATGGGTAGTTGTTGCAGCATTAGGTATTAGAGACTTATGGCTGGGAAAGAGAATCCTTGAAACTCCTTGGGTAATATTCAGCATTGTTCTTACTCTAGTTGTTATCGTTCTTGTTGTTATTCCATTATTTAATAATTTAAGGGAAGATGTTAGAGATTATAACAAAAGAAAAGAGGAAAAAGAGAAACAAAACGAGTAAATAAAAATTACTCGTAATCTCGAATAGTAAAGATTATTTTCGCTCCTTGAGTATAATCTCCCTTTATTCTATCTTGTATCTTTATAGACCCTTCATACTCTTTAACAATCCTAAAGATTAACATCATGCCTAGTCCTCTGATTCTTTGTCCGGTCTGAAAACTATCAAGAATCTGTTGTTTTCTTTCATCAGAAATACCCTTTCCATCATCTGCAATAGCAATTTCCCAGAAAATCTTTTGTTGACTCCTTGTTTTTGATGCAGAAACAGTGAAATTCATCTGCTGATTTTTCGCAAATTGTATTGAATTTTCAAAAATATTAGTGAACACATCCTCAAGGAATTCGTTTGCAGAAATTTCAATTTCAGTATCAAAATCCTTTTTCACATTAATACTGTAATTAGGATATGTTTGTTCTAGAGTAGTAATTGCATTATTAATATATGTGTCTAATTTTCTTTTGACAAAAGGTTCTGCTGATTTTTCTAGACCACCTATTTTTCGAATTCTGTCTTTAACTTCATCTGCTCTTTTGAGTACTCTTATGGATTGTTCTATCAGTTTTGTGGATTCTTCAGAATCCCCATCTTGCATTAACGCTAGCTCTAAGTAGCCAAGAATGGCTTGATGATAGTTACTTAAATCATGTGTAAAAAGATCCATTGCAAGTTCTGCTAAATGTGTTGATTCTTTTTCTTTTCTTATTGACTCATCTAATTTAAGCGACATTTCTTCAAATGCAAAATATACTTCACTTACTTCGTGAACACGCGTATTCTTAGAAAGGTCAAAGGTTACACTAAAGTCTCCATCAGATATTGCTTTCATTCCATTGAGAAGTGTTACAGCATAATTTGTGAAACTAACAGCAAAATATAATGAAATAGCACCTACAACCGCTATGGTGGTAATTGAAACGCCTATCAAAATAACCTCTAAAAATCTAATATTGTTTCTAACTGTTAGCAATATTGGATCAAAATCCTCCATTACTAAGTCTAATGGAGAAAAGTGAAGCATAAACCAAGGAATAGAGAAAATAGGATGATATATCACTAGATAGACTACTTCATTATGCGTCACAATTCTATATCCTGACTGAAAATTCAATACATCATCAACACATAATTGCAATTCAATGTTTTCATAATCAGCCATATTTTCAGTTGGAAAATCTTCTTTAGGTTTTCGTGAAATATTCGCAGCATAATGAGGAGATAAGAGTATTTCTTTATCTGAATTTATAATCAGAGAGTAATCATCTTCTGTAAGATCTAACTCTAGGGTATTCATCAAGTAATCAAGGTTTAAGTCTAGAACCCAAAATCCTTGAAAATCATTAGTATCTGTATAAATTGCTTGTCCTAAAGATATGAAGATATTCTGGTGTACATAATCAACCCCTAAATCTGAAAAATGACTTTCCATTCCTTTATTCGTTGATTCCTCTTCAGCTTGAAGCAACTGATTGTACCAAGGTCTCTGTGTCCAATCAAAATCTGCTGACAGTCCTATTGAAAAAGATCCACCATAATCTGGAAACCATGGAAAAATCAGAATATAGTTAGGAGTAGCAAAATAGACCCATTGCAAAACTGGGTTCAATAAAGGTATCATAAAGTCATACATTTCTTTGGGTCTAGTATCAATATAACCTGAAGCTGTACCGTTAAATTTTCCTCTTAACAATCCAGCAAACTGTCCAGATAATGAACCATTAATACAACCTTCTATTCGAGATTTTAATCCAGAAGAAACTATAGAACAATTCTCATTTGTGTAGGGTTCTTTGACTAGAAAATATGTTTCTAAATAGTCTGGTTCAAGCTGTGAGAGTTCATCATCCAAACCTGTTGGAAAGGTGTAGAGACCGTGATTCCATTGGTCTAGGAATTGATTGCTGAAATAGTTAGAATAAAATGAATTATAATAATCTATAATGTCGAACGAAAAGATTTCGTTATTCTTATGAGCATAAATTAAGATACTGCTTTCATTAGAAAGTTCACCCTCAAATGTTGCGTTTATTTGTAAGTAAAATTCTCCAGAAATATTTAGTTGTGACTCAATATCTCCAAAAACAGAACAGCCTGTAGTTTCAAAATCATTAATTCCATTACCATCATAATCATAATAACCTATAGAGCTCTCTCTATCGACATTCATATCTATGGTACCATTAATGTAAGCTATTTGATCCGAATTATTAAAAGCAAGAAAACTATGCTCATAAAGATTACTTGCTTCTGATGAGTAATATTTATTGGCAATTGTTAAAGCAGTATTATTAAGTTCTGATTTTAAACTTCCCACAAGATGATCAAAAGATTGAACAAATTGATAGGTAGAAACATCCATGCTCTGTATTTTTGCCTGTAAGTATTCCTCTGAAGCTTCTTGGGATAATCTTTGAAGTCTTAATTCCATTATTAGAATAATGGATCCATTTATCAAAACCATCATAATGACTAGAATTAGAATGATGTATATCGCAAGACGCCTAGCTAGACGTATTCTTTTTACCATTAATATTGTATTTGTACGGTCTGTTTTGAACTTTTTCCATCATGCTTCTTGAAAATCACTTATTGGTGATAGTTAGAGTTTCTTTATCAAAACTAACAACAAACCCTAATATTTCTCTTCCATTATTGATATCATCTATTATCCACCTAAGTTGATGAAAAAATTTTTCACTCTGAAGTAGTAGACATTGATTAAATTCTAGTAGAAACCATTGTTTCTCTTTTGTTCGGGTTGAAGATACCAAATTTCCCCAAAGATTATTATAGCCCATTTTTTCCGGATTTCCAAACAGAATTGGAAAAGAGGTGCACCTAGAGTTTAATCTATACTCCTCGTTTTGACATCCAGAGAGCTTATTTAGGAAACC
>JAAFKI010000135.1 GCA_021399345.1 Candidatus Heimdallarchaeota archaeon | reverse complement strand
CTTCAAAAGTTTTTTTCATTATAATGAAAAGGAAAGAACTCAATGAATCTTCAGTGAACCTTGCTGTTTAGAGGACCTTATTGAAAGGAGGGCTTGCCTTACATATCTCCAAGTAGGAAAGGATTTTATAGATTCTTAGTAATTTACATCTTGTTTGGAAGTACTATAATGGACGCTATAAATTACTTTAATCAAGAGCTACCAAAAGATGTTCCTGAGGTCTTTGCTCCCGGAATTATTTCTACTGATGGATATGAATTTGCAGGAACATTTACTCCTGATGGGAAAGAATTCTTCTTCACTAGACGTCCAACTTTTGAAGGATCTGCAAATCGTATATATTACTCTGCTAGACAAGATGGTGATTGGTCCAAACCTAAACTTGCTCCTTTTGCAATGGATGTTTTTGAGATGCTTCCATATGTTACACCAGCTGGTGATCGTATATTCTTCAGTTCTTATAGACCAAAACCTGAAAGTAGTAACAGAGCAGGAGAAATCTGGTATTCAGATAAAGCTGATATGGGTTGGAGTGATGCTAGGCAACTAGATGCATCTTTAAACAAGAAGTTTACGATGTTTATTACTTCAACAGCTGATGATACACTATATTTTACAGCGAAAGATGAAGATAGACGCGGTATCTTCAAATCAAGACTCATCGATGATGTCTACCAAGAACCAGAGTATCTACCAACTGAAATTAACTCAATTAGTCCTGCGCATCCTTTCATAGCACCAGATGAAAACTATTTGATAGTTGATGCACAGTTGAAAGGAATGGGGCTGCCAGAGCTTTTCATAAGTTTCCGAAAAGAAGATGGAACATGGACAAAGGTGTTGAATATGGGTGATACAATCAATTCAACCAGTACAGAATATGGTGCAAATCTGTCTCCAGATGGTAAGTATCTGTTTTTCCATCGTCGAAATCAAAGTAAAGGTGACATCTATTGGGTTAGTGCAAGGATAATTGCTAATCTAAGAGAAAAAGCTTTGTTATAAACCAAAATCTGTTTACAGTTTTGGCGGTCCTTTTCTTATTATCTCTCTTATTGTACCCTTTCATTGGTAATCACTTCATTATGGATGTCCTCTAAAGAATTGCTTTGCTCTCTCACGAAATGTCTCTCTTTTGGTCACTTCTTCTACATTATCTAGCTGATCTGTTGATTGTCTAGGTTGGGATTCTCTAGATACTTTGTGATTTTTGTAATATATTATGTAACCAATGACAAGGAGTACAAGAAAACCACCAAAAATAGCTAGAAAAATAGCCCAACCACTCATTCTGTATAGTATTAGATGAGTTCATACCTATAAATATTATCAAACTAATCAGTTCTTTATTATGCGATAATTTAATATTCTCTCTTTCCTACCTAGCTCGGTGTACAAATGTTTGACAAACTTTCAAAAGATGAGTTTAGATATTTTCTTGTTAATGCAAAAAGAGAGATATCCTACATTTTGGATTTATTGGATGATGAAGATGCTTTAGATATTCTTACTTACATCCATTACGACCCTGTTACATTCAAAGATCTCAAAAGTTTTTTTGATAAAATCGGTATAAATATGTTATCAAATTATATCACAACATTTTGGGATTTCGGAGTTATAGAGATGAATAGAAAAGAAGAATATCAGTTAACAAAGCTAGGTAGGAAATTCTTAGAAATAACTGTTCAGTTTGTGCTTGAAGCACTTCTAAGTAAAGAAATAACTGATGAAAGAATGAAAAAGATACTTGTTCAGAAGATAGGAGAAAATGAACTTGAGAAATTTAAAAGAGCAAAAGAAGACAGAAAAGCCAAAGGAATCCAGGTCAAGTTCGTTAGAGGACCTTGATGTATCTATCAAACTTCATAATGTGTTTTGGTCATCTTACAAAAAAGTTAGATTCTTCTTTTTCTTTTCCTGACAATCAATAT
>JAAFKI010000134.1 GCA_021399345.1 Candidatus Heimdallarchaeota archaeon | reverse complement strand
TTTGCTTCATCTCTTTTCTGAGTTTCATGATGATTGAGCATTACCAAAGCTTCAGCAAGGTTTGACATAATTTCTATTTTCTTAGACTTGAATTTCTTGCTCAAGCTCGTCAAAGTCTCTAAATATTTCTTAGAATCTTCCATTTGAGTCATATCTAAATAGTATAAGGTCAGGTTGTAGGTTATTTTTGCTAGAATGAAGTAATTCTCAAATTTAACAGCTAATTCTTCGCCTCTATGGTAATATTTGAGCGCTAGAGTATAATCTCCCTTAAGCTGATGAATCTCTGCTATGTTATTCAATATATCACAAACATTTGCTATTCTATTTTCTTTCTCATAGAATTCTTGACTTTGAATATAATTCTGCAGAGCATTGTCAAGATCTCCTTTCAATACTAGAATATCTGCTAGTTTTTCTCTTGTCCAAGCTACATTTTCTCTCATGTTTTTTTCTTCATAAAAGTTAACTGCTTCTTTAAGAAATCGTGAAGCTTTGTTCAATTCTCCTCGTTTAATATAGAGATTATTTAGCGCAAATTGTATTAGATAATAAGGTCGCTGGTAATCCAATTCTTTGGTCAGAGCTAATCCTTCGTGAAGGTAAGTCAAAGCTTTCTCATTTTCCATGGTAGAAATATATAATTGACCTATGTTGTACAAAAGAAGAATAAGACCGTGTTTGTCACCAATTTGTCTTTTCTTTTGAATGGAGTTTTCAAGGTGTTGTAATGCTTCTTCTCCCTCATCCTTTTGAAATAATAAAATTGCTAAAGAATTGTGAATTTTTGAAATTGTTAGATCCGCACATATCTTTTCATTCAATTCAAGTGCTTGTTTTAATTGATCAAGTGCTGAATCAGGATCAGTTGATGATAAGAACAATCCCTTTAAGAAAGTAGAATAGGCTATCCCTGCTTTGTTATCTAAACGTTTCCAAATTTCGTGAGCTTTATTAGCACATTCTATTGCTTCATCCCTCTTACCCATTTCAGAGAAAGATCCAGACATTCTTTCAAGGGTCATAGCTGTACCATATTGATAGTCACTTTCTTCACAGAGTTTAAGGCATAACTCAAGAACTTCATGCAGTTTATCTATATAGCCATAAATGTTGGAGATCATGCAAGATTTGAGAATTAGAAGATCTATTCTCCTGTGAACAAGATTGTTTGTTTTATCTTTTGGAATATTCTGAATAAGTTTTTCTGCTTCTTCAACTAAGCTCATACCCATGTTTGTTTTTCCAAAAATGTAGAGGTTCTCAATTTTAATGAGGTAGAAATCTAATTTCTGAAAGTCTGTACCAATCTTAAAAACACTGTCTTCAATCTCATCTAAGACACTCATAGATTGAAAGTATCTATCTGATTTGGTGAGAGCTTTTGCTTTAAGTATCTGATAATTCAATCTAGATTGCTTGGTCAATGTCTTTGATTCTAAGAAACTCTCTATTCTTTTCAAAGCAGAACTTCTATCACCTGTTCTAATGCTTTGCTTGATTTCGAGAAGTATTTCAGAATCAGAATCAGACATGATTGTTCCTCATATTTAAAAAAGACATAGTAAGAACATAATATTAACTCTTTTCCCTAAAGTGAATTCAATAACTTAATACAGATTATTTACTTCTTACCATTTAATTTAACAAATTCAAGTAAATTTAATATTATTTGGGAATCAGATTCAGGAAGAATAACTACTTTTTCTATTCCCTCACTACCCTTAATGGTTATCTCTAATCTTCCATCTGGATTTATTTCGCATGTTTCTAATGCTAGAATTGGTCTCGCATAGGTTGTTCCTCCTGGAATTTTCACAAATAATCTCTTATTTGATATCCATAAGGTACCATTTTGACCTATAACAGGACCTACTACATCCCGAATTGAATCAATATAGAGTATCTTTTCTCCTTCTAGTTCTTGTATGTCACTCATTTCTGTTGTTAGAGTTCTATTTACAGAGGATAAAGCCATCAGCTGGTCAATAGCTAATGAGAACAAAGGATCTTCTATTGCTACAAACTGTACTCTATCTCCCTTATCTATTAGAGTTACCATCCTATGTCTTGCACATGCAATCAGTGCATCTGAGTCTCCACCTGTTGGGTAGAAGTTAAATTCCTTTCCAGTAAAGAATCTCTTAAACAGTGTATCATCACTAGCAAAGATGTATATGTAGTCTTCAGATCTTAGTTTCTCTGTAAAGTTCCCTACAGAGTGAAATCCATATTCATGTGCTCCTCCAGCTGTTTCGTATAATCTCTCTAAAGCTTCTGATAGACTAGTAGACGCATCACTAAATTGTTTTATAAAATCATTAAATCGTTTTATTGGTTTGTCAGCAAAGTAGATAGATGGTTTAGAATCTTCATCTTTTCCCACAAATCCCTTATTGTATAGTTCATCTAGTACTCCGTAAATCTTTGCTTGAGGTATCTTTGTTGCTTTAGCTAATTCAGGAGCACTAGCTTTACCTAGTTTAACTATTTCTAAGAATGCTCTTGATGCATACTCCGAAAAACCTAGTAGTTTCAATTGGTCTACTAATGTACTTTGCTTTGACATTTTCAATTATACCTTTATCTAAGCTCTTTAAAAACATATCTGTATATTAACTACTGCGGTAGTAAGTCAAATGAAAATATTTATATATGCCGTCAGTAACTACTCAAGTAGTAACAAATAAATCACGAACAAAGTAACTACCGTGGTGTGAAAAAAAATGTCAAAATCAAGAATTCGATACATGAACGGGCTGGTCGTTGTAGCTATAGTATTTATCAGCATATCAATCGTTCCAGTTGGCGTTTTATCAGGTGTGATCTTCAGTGAAGGTGGATATAATTTGCACGAATTCACAGTTGATCCAAATACAAATGAATCAGTACATATGCATGTGTCTGGAGATTTAATGTTCTATTATGATGTAAGTTCTTATCCTGTGCATTCAAGTAACATTAGTATATTTCTAATGTCAGATGCTCAGTATAATGAATGGCTAGCATCCAATGCAACTACTCCTTATGATTATGTTATGACTTCTACAGGTGATCTTCCATTCAGATGGATTCAAGCTAGTGGTGAAGACCATTATCTAGTGGTTTTCAATGAAGACTCTATTGATGACATTGAAGTTGAGTTGCATTATGTAACAGCAGACAGAGCTAAAATAATAGCTTTATTATCAGTTGGAATATTCTTCTCTCTATGGGTAACAATTCTAACCCTTTATACTGTAGCATATATCCTTAAGGTATTAATCTTCATTCCTATTTTTGGTCTAAGATATACTAATGGAGATAGCAAAAGGAGAGAAAGTAGATATAGTTACGATCATAGAACTCCTAGATCTCCTGCCGCCCCCGCAGCCCCTGTAGCCCCAGCTGTTAAAGGTGCCCCCGCAGCTCCAAGAGCTCCCGCAGTAAAAGCTGCTCCAGCTTTACCAAGAGCACCTCCCGCTCCTATACCAGTTGGTCCAGCAGCTGAAAACATCTCAGCCAA
>JAAFKI010000133.1 GCA_021399345.1 Candidatus Heimdallarchaeota archaeon | reverse complement strand
GATGAAGGAGAAACATCCATTATGTTACATATTGCTCCAGAAATCGTTGATATGGATAAAGCTGAGAAAGATTATGATCCTAGACCTAATAGGAGAGGACTAACTAGGAATCCTGAAGGAGATGGAGTTTACAGTAAAACAGGAATCTTTGGAGATCCTACTCTTGCAAATAAAGAAAAAGGCAAGATAATAACAGAGGCTCTTGTAGACTTTGTTATAGAAAAAGTGAAAGAGCTAATAGAATTAAATATCTCCTGATTTTTCCAAATATAAGTTTTTTATATGAGTAAGAGTTCCGTTCTCTGCTTCATTGATGAATCCTATTTCATATGTTCAGAGTTCCTCTCCAATTGATGAGATAATTAGAGCAGCGGGTTATAATGTAAAACACATATGGAATATTAGCGATTCAAGAAGTTTCAAAGAGATTAATTTTCTTCCTCAACAGTATTGTCAGCTCAGTAAGCACATCTATACAACTATTGCGCCTAAGATCAAAGATGGTACTGATAAACTACTGATACTAAGCCATTGTTCAGAACTAAATAGGTTTCATTCACTACTAGATGAGATTTGCAAACATGATTTCATAGAAATTCCACGAAGTGATAGAAAGCATGCTCAAATCTATTTAAAGAAGCAAATAGAAAATTATATTGATGCTGATTCATCATTGAAATCCGTTTCAATAGTCAAACTCAATCAAGAGATTACTGATAGACAGAATCTTACAAAATATTTGAGAGAAATCCATCTGAAAAAACAGATGAAATATGTAGATTTACTTTCGTTTGTTAATGCAATTTTGGATCGAGATGCAAACTCATTTCAACAAATCAAAAATGAAATAGATGAAAAAACCAACAGAAACAGTAAAGAAGAAAAGGAGGACAACAAGAAACCTGCTATTTTGATATTAGGAGAATTTTGGTGTGAAGAGATAACTCGAATATTGGAAAAAATGGATGAGTTATTTGAGATAAAGAAGGATACATTTGAGAACGGAGTAGGTTTCATATATCAAGAATTCAAGGAAACATCAATTGAAGATCTGAAAACTTACATCGATTATGTTGTTCAAAACACCATAAAGGACAAGTTTAACCCATCTTTACTCGATTTTCAAGTTGAAGTAATTAATCATGAGATTACTAAAAATAAGATTGAAGGTATCATTATCTTGAACTACAAATTTTGTGATGTCTATACGTTTCTCTCGCCAATGATAAAACAGATTCCAGATTTTGATTTACCTATATTGGATATTGAGCTTGAGAGCGAAGGATTAGGTTTTGAACAAGTTAAGACACGGCTTGAAGCTTTTAATGAATGTCTGCTTGATAGGAGGTCATAGTGATGGATGTGAGCAATTTTGTAAGATTCTCCTTTAAGCATTTAATGGTAAAACCTGTTCGGTTCACAGTTGCGACTGTAGCTTCATGGTTGACAAAAATCAAATCAGATAGACTCATCTACAATCAATATTCTAAATTTCTAAGAGATTGTTATAGAAATCCAGATAGGGTTGCATGGGTTCCTTTTGTTTACCCTGTTGAAATTCTTTATTCAATGAATTTGCTACCATTCACAACAGAAGTTTTTGGGAGCAACTACGCTAGAGTGCCTTCGTTAATACCAGATGCTTTTGAAAAAGCTTTTCAGGTAGGGTTATCAGCTGATTCATGCAGTTTTCATCATGCTTCTGTGGGAATTCTATCCCAGAACAAACATCCAAAAGCAAGGATAGTGCTAGGAGGAACGCCTACTGGGTGTGAGGATCAGTACCATACTTTACGTTTATTGGCGAAAATGTTCAAAACGAAATATTATGCAATAGATATTCCCCGAAATTACTCGGGAGAAAAAGAGAAGTTTGAGTATTTCAAGGATGAACTTTATGGATTAATCGAGTTTTGTGAGAAAGAGACAGGGTTTGTATTTGAAAAAGAAGAACTGAAGAAAATTAACTCCCGTTATAGAGAAGTTTATCAGAAATACGAGAAGATTATGGAACTCAAAGCTGATATTCCAACGAAACTTTTTGAAGGTCACTTCACTGCTATTTCTTCAGTTTTAGTTGATTTTGTTGGAAGTTTAGAGAAAGTTGAGAAATATTTTGACAAGGCTATGAAAGATTTCAACTATCTAAATTTTCCATCAATGGGAGATACATCTAAACGTATTGCATGGATAGGACACCCTATTGTACCATTAAGAAAACTGCAATATTTCTTAGCAGAGAGAGATGCTTTCATAGGTTATCAAGAATTCATGGAAAGTACTGTAGCTCCTCCTTCTAAAAGAAGGGATCCAATAGAAGAAATAGCTGAAAAATATCTCTCAGCTTACTCCAATGTACCAATTGAAAAAAGGCTGGAAGTAATAAAAGAACGTCTAAGCAAGCATCGATATGATGGTATTGTCTACATGACTTCATGGGGTTGTCATCAATTAAATTCAACAGCTTCTTATATTGTTGAAAACTTAAAGGAAGAATATCCTGTTGTTCTGATAGATTCTGACAGCTGTAACATCAAAAATGTGGGAGAAGAACAAGTTAAGATGAGATTGGAAGCACTGTTAGAGTTAATCGAACAGCGATAATTTTGAAAAGTTTTTAAGAAGCCACTTCAGTAGCAATCTATATGTTTGTAATTGGATTAGATATTGGTTCAACTACTACTAAAGCTACTGTGCTAAATAATGATAGAAAAATACTTAGCTATGAAATTGTTCCAACAGGGGCAAATATGGTAGAAGCGGAAAAACAAGCTTTTAGCGCCGTATTAGAAAAAGCTAATCTTGATAGAAATCAAATAACCAATATCATTTCTTCAGGATATGGAAGAGAAAGATCTCAATATGCTAAAGGTCAAATCACTGAAATCAAAGCTATGGCAATTGGAGCCGAGTACATTTTTCCAGGAGTTAAAACTTTGATTGATGTAGGTGGTCAAGATAACAAAGCCATCAAGATTAGAGAAGGGAAAGTGCAAGATTTCAAGTTGAATGATAAATGTGCAGCTGGAACCGGTCGTTTCTTGGAACTAATTTCGCAAGTTCTACAAATACCTATTGAAGAAATGTCCAATGAAGCTAAGAAGACAAGAAGTTTTTCATCGCTCTCAAAAACTTGTGCCGTATTTGCTCAAACAGAAGTAATCAACCTTCTTTCTCAAGGGTCTTCAGCTGCGGAGATTATTCAAGGATCTTACGAATTTATCGCAAAACGAGTGTTGTCAATGGCTACCAGTCTTCGAATTGAACAACCCATAGTTCTTTCAGGAGGGGTGGCAAAAAGTGAATCACTTGTAAAAATGTTCAATAAAATATCTAACTTGAAGGTCAAAGTTCCAGATGAACCACAACTGTTGGGAGCGATAGGTTCAGCAATTCATGGTTTATCTTAATTTCTTTCATTCACTATGAAGTGATGATTTTGTATTGATTGTATTTAGAGCTAGAACAAAAGAGGAAAAAAAGAAAGAAGGGTTGCTACTTAAGCTATTTTTCTTCTCCTAGAGATGGTCATTGTGAGAAACAAAGGAACTACCAGTATAAGAAGAGTAAATAGGGAAGGGGAGTTATATTCGGCTACAACTGGGTCACCAAGAGGATAGAGATCGATTGCTCCAGCGGAACCATCAATGGCATATGTCCCCGAAACCCAATCGTTCCAATAATTGCCTTCATTTGTCATAGTATCATACCAAAAGTTGTAAGAACAGTCATCAGAAGCTTGTGAAGTTCCTCCTAGATTATTGTCTACAAAGTTGTTATGATGAATACGATTGTTATAACTATCATAAGCATCAGGTAATAAGTATACTCCATAGTTACCATTTTCTTTTAGAAGATTGTAAGTAATGATACAATCATCAGTATCCTCAAGATAGATACCTTCCCAGCCGTTATTACTGCAATTGTTGTTGGTAATAGTAGAACCATCAGAAAGCTCAAGATAGATACCTTTAAAGCTGTTACTGCTGCAAGTGTTGTTTACAACAATAGAATTTGTAGAAGAAATAATTTTTATACCAGAGGAACCGTCGTTGCACGTGTTATTAGTAGCAGTAGAACCAGGAGAATACTCAAACACCATGCCAGAGCTGTTGTCGGTGCAAGTGTTGTTAGTAACAGTAGAATTGTACGCGTAGTAAAGGTAGATACCTATGCCGCTATCGTAAATTGTGTTATTAATTATAGTTGCTGTACCAGCCGCTATAACATCGATATTAATACCCCTGAATTCTGCATCAATATAGCAATTTCGAATAACGAAATATTTCGTTGTACCAGTAACAGTAATGCCATACACAGACGATGTTGGTATAATTTCATATCCTTCAATAATATAGGGATCTCCTTCCGTTCCAGTTCCAGGAAAAACCTCAAATGCACCGTCATAACTGATGTTTATATAATCATGAGGGATATATGAGGTGTAAGATTTTGGGTCATAAGAATCGGTTGTAGAGTTTACTCTCATACTAGAGAATGTAATAATTCCAACAATTAATATTGAAACACATAAAAATTTTCTAATTGATATTTTAGATTGTTTTGAATACTTTATCATAATTTCACCTTTTAATGATGAATCGTAAACCCACGGTTTAGGGAATATAACTGTTTCGTAGTTGAAAAAGGAAACTCGTACAAAATGTTAGAACTTCAAAGTGGTTTAAAATTTATTTCTTGAAGAACAAAAAAAAGATACTTAAAGCTATATAACTCCTAAACCAATGGCTAATTCAAGTGACGATTTTTGTCATAAAATACAGCCTATAGCAACCTAAGTAAGCTAAATTACATAAAACTGATTTTCCGTTTCATGAATTATCTTGTGGAAAAACTCTTGTTTAAACTCCAATGTTTCTGTATTTATGTTTGGATGGAAAGAAACAATTTCAGCATCCCACACTTCTCGATCTACAACAAAAACCACTTCATTTTCTGTATCATTAATAAGTCCCAAAGCTGAAACAGCTCCCGTAGATAATCCTAGAATTTTCTGGAGTTCTTCTTCCTTAGCAAAAGTAAGTTTTGAGCTATTTAAAAGCATTTCAAGTGTTCTAAACTCCAGTTTTTTATCAGAAGGTAAAGTAACTAGAAAATATCTTTTATCACCAGTTTTTTCTTTTAAAAATAAGTTTTTACAATGCAAACCTGGAATAAAACTGCAATGCTTCTTAGCTTCTTCTACTGTAAAAACAGCGGGATGAATATGGAGTTTATAGTTAATATTTTTGCAATCCAACCAATCTTTCAATGTAGAATCCAAGAATTCTCCTCCTCATACTAATAGACAACTAAGGTTTATATGATTGAAACTCATTACCGCGTAAGTCTTCTCTTTCTTTTTCTCTAACTCTTGCAAACCAGATGAACAATATTACATTGACTAACAGAAGTACAATAGCTAATGCAACAATTATCCAAACTTTATTTGGAAAATCTAGCAAAAAATAGATTGCAATTAGAGCACCAAGTAAAACAATTGAAATTGAACTAGTGAGTATATAGGTTCTACGTGCTTTGGGTTCCATAAGAGAGAAATTCTAGAATAATACTTAAGTGTTTTCTCTCAAAGATTTATTCTTTATTATCACAACTTTGTGTAATCTCACCCGTTTCTTCATTTACTTCTATATCGCTTTTTTGCATTTCTTTTCTTTAGCATCTTCTTCTAGTGTATAAAATACTGCATCGAAAGCTAGATTATCATACTTATCAGTGATAACTTAAGAGTTTCTGCACTAATATCTGGATGAAAGAAATGTATTTGCTGATCAGACCTTTCAATCAACATCAAAATTCCTTCAAACTTCCTTTCAGATTATAGTTATAGTCTTATGTTACAATTTTTGTTTTTCTTCTATTTAATAGGACAATTGTTAGCGCCGTCAAACCACAAATGATAACAATTCCTGTTACACTTAGTCCTATCACCAAATCATAATTGACTACTCTTTCGACCTTAATTACTCGTTTGTCCTTTACTACGATGTGTTCTATTAAAACGCCATTCTCATCATATTTTAGAAAAAGAACCCTGTCTGGTTTTGTATATGTAAAGATAACATCTGTTCCAACGAGGGTAACTTCATATCCAAACATTAGCATAGCAGATATATAATCTCTCGAATACATGTTCTTAGGTATAAAAATGATCCCAAGAAGATAGAATGTTTTATCGAGGAAAGTTTTACAATAACTAAAATGAGAATATTGTTCTAGCTCTTCTTTTGGGAACATATATTTTGGTTTTATAATCAGGTTTGTAACAGTTCCATCAGAATTTTTTTCAACTTCAACTATTTTAGCACGAAAAATTTTGTTTTCTACAAGGCTTGTTCCGCTTTTAATACTGAGAGGAGTTGTATCCAAAATACTAATTTTCCAATAATAGATCTTTCCGGCTTTGAAATCAGAATATTCTAATCCTCTAACTAAATTGGGAACAAACAACAAAACTATAATTGAAAACAACAAGAATACTTTGACTTTTTTATTCATCTTAGCACCAAATAAACTCGAACTCTTTTTAATTCAATTTATAAAAGGTTTCTCATAATGAAATTAGATTAAAATCATTCTGTTTTTCGTTTCATTAATGAATTTATGAAAAGCTTCTTTTCTCAACTCGAGTGTTTCAGTGTTAATATTGAGACGGGAAAGAGATTGTCAATCCCTTCGTTTTACAAGATAAACTACTCCAACAAGAAAGAATGAAATCATTAGCAAAGGTAAAGTAAAATAATCTATAGTAGTGTTTGGTGTTTCTGAAGGTGTTGTACTTATTACTTCATCTTCGTCTATTGTGTAAAACACTATATCGAAAACCAGATTATCGTACTTATCAGAAACTACTATTGTGAAATTATAAGTCCCCACAGTATAAACACTGAATGAAACTGCAACAAAACTGCATTTATTTTCTCGAGTTTATAAATGAAAGTGCTTGAATCATCTAGTGAATCACTCTTAGTTGGTTTATGACATGGCAACATCAATTGAAACATTACCGTTATTGAAAAATGGAGAGCAATACCTTTC
>JAAFKI010000132.1 GCA_021399345.1 Candidatus Heimdallarchaeota archaeon | reverse complement strand
TTTTAACACCGATTGAAAAATAACTATTCAGCATTAAGAGTTTTTTCTTCCGACTGTAAGTCAAAAAAATTGAAAATCCACATACTTTTTATTGTGTCAATCTGCACTCTTCTTAGTAACAAATAGATAAGTGATATTATGAAATACAGAAGAAAAAAAAGAAAAGGAAGGGAAGTCAGATTTGAAAGATTTAGGGTCATGGTTGACATATGAGTTATTTTCTACCCAAAAACCTGTTATAGTTTTCGTGAAGATCCTTCCAAGACTCCTCCTAAACTGGCGTAACAAAGGGTTGGCATAGTGGTAAAACTGTACAAAATGAAAAGATAATCAGTTCATAGTGTAGCAGTACCAGTCTCTGGAACAAAATTACATTGCTGTAAATCTGCTCAAAGGATTCATCTCTCGATAAAGGGCACTCATTACCGAATCAGTCAAACTAGTGAGATGACAGATTCTTGACCTCGCACATCGATTTTAGTAAAACGATGTATTCTTTGCAGAATCACTTAAGCCATTGACCTAAGGGCTGGAAACAGTTGTAGTGTCGTAGCGGATGGTAGTCCTCTGTTAGTGTGTCTCTTATACCACTGAATTTTGGTTTCAACGCATAGCGAATCAACCTCTTCCCTATATTCTTTGCTCCGTTCAGATCTGCATCTAGTTCGTAGTTGCATTGGTGGCAGTTAAACTGTCCTTGTCCTGTACGGGTAGTGTTAAGCGAATTACACCTAGAACATCGCTTAGAGGTCCAACTTTCATTAACAGCTACCACTCGATGGGGTTCAAATCCATACTTAGTTAACTGATATTGCAGTCTAGTGATAAAGTAGCGAAAACACCACTTATGCACTTTCTTACGTAAAGATTTGTTCCCACTACCTCGACGATGACGTTTCCGAATGTTCTTTGGATAGCCAACAGATACAAACAAATTATATCGCTTCTTCAACTGAAGGATGAAATCAACCAATTGGTTAACAGCATACCCCAATTCCTGTTCAGTAACAGAACGTCGTCTTCTACGTAGACTGAAGAGCGTAGCATTAAGCTGTTCTGTATGTTGCCCATTGTTGAGACTTTTGTTCAACTTCCTCTGAGTTTCCTTGATCTGTCTACTTATTTGCCATATTTTCGACTGTCTCTCCTTATCAACGATAAAGCGTATTTCATCCATGATTACTCTGCCTGTAGGGTTAAGTAACACTGCAACAGCTGTTTTCTTTATTCCCAGATCTACTCCTAACACTGCAGGTGGAAGGATGGATTGGTATTGAGGGATAGAATACTGGAGGGTGAAATGTGCCCACCACTGTTGTTCTTTGGATTTATGAACTAGTTCCATCATTTTGATGTTTTCTAGTTTTAACCTCTTCTCGTGGTAGGGTGAATAAGCTAAAGGTAGCCATAGTCGATTATGGGTTCTATTGCTAGAACGTTTCGTATCAAGAGAATCTCTTAACTCTAGCCAAAGTTTAGCATCGGTATTAACAGGTTCATGATGAACTTGAAACGTACCTCTGCCTTGTGTTCCTTTGAACAATGGTCTGGGAGTTTTCTTCTTGAACGAAGGTCTACTCAGTTCATTCTTGGAAACATTTTGTTGTGTTTTCCAGCTTTCATAAGTCCAGATAGCTTTGTCTCTGCATTCCTGTAATTCATCAAATGAGCAACGAGGATAACGCTTCTTTAAGTCATGAGGTACAGATGTCCGTAACTTATGATTCGTCTTCTTTGAAGTTGTTAAAGTCAATTTATCCAATAGGGATGCACTTACTTTACCATTTTTTCGTAGAATTTTCTCCTCGTTGTGATAGATGATTCGCAGGTAGTCTCTGATGATTCTGGTATCTCGTTCGGTTATTCTTCGCAACCTTTCACACTCTCTAATAGTCATTAATTCCGTCTTGATTCTCAGAGAAACAGTCTCATAGAATGTAACTAATGGTATTTGAGTAGTGCTTTTGACTTCTCCATGTTTTCCATGTTTATTGTTTTCAATTAGTAGTTCTTCTTGTTTATTTAGTTCTTCAATTTTCATGAGTTCAACTCCTAAAATTGTAAGTGTTTGATAAACACTGAACCTTTTTCGAATTGTCGAAAACCAATGGTTCCTCTTCTAGACTTATTTCTAAAACCAGTAGAGGAACCACTGATTAGTACTATGTGTATAATTGCATCAGGAATTCGAATAAGATTGCAGAAGAACTACTAAACCTCTTTTCTTCACTCCTTTTTCCTTTTAGTGATAAGTGAGAAATTAACAGTCCACGGGGGGTGGAGATGCAGTAATTCTCACTCATCTACGTTAAAACCAAATTTGACCATATAAGCCCCAAGGAAATTTAATGACAAGATGTCTCTGATCACTGAAAAATTTTAGATATGATGAGTATTTTATTTTCAGATAATTTGTTTTTGCTAGATTTATAAGGGAGAAAAATCAATAATACTTGGCAAAAAAAAAGTATGTTCAATATGTAAGGAATTACTGGAATTCTGAATATCAAGGCGGATATTTCCGGGAGAGCTTAATATTGAATTACAAGACGGTTAATTGATTTGGAACATAGTCCTTTTTTGCCAAATCAATGAATAAAGTGATTTAAATGGGAAAATCAACTAAAATGACCAAAGAAACTGCTAGAAAAATACAAAGCAAGGCAGACAATTCTGGAAAGAATCAAGACTTCAAAGCAAAAGCTATGAAAGCAGTGTTTGATTCTCCAAAAATCATCAACGACAGAATTAGGGATCCAGATAGGTTCATCAGTAAGGTCGTAAATAGTAGCATAGAAAGAGGTGGCAGATTCAGCAAGAAGGTAATCGATAGAATAATCAGAAAAAGAACTATCTTTAGGAGGAATATCTTCGAGAACCATAAACACTTTCAGTAAACAGAGAGGGTTAGAAGTATTAAAACAACAAGAAAAAAAGTGACAAAATAACAGAAAAGGTTAAAATATGTTCTGATATATTTAATGGTGGGTCACATGGGAAAACACCTAAATCTGAAATCACTTACACTTTTCATCATATTATTAACAATATCAATTCCAGCTTCATTAATAACGCAAAAAAACACTAATGGAGATGATATGTCAATCTCTCACTTAAGAAATTTTGAAATCAATACTGAATGGACACAACCTGAGTTTAAGACCATTATTGAGAATTCACAAAACAAAGAAAGACAAAAAGGATTCAAGGAAAACAAGGGTCAATTTGGAAATTCTGCTGTAAAATTCTATATGGAATCACCAGAAAATGTTTTCTTCTTCAAATCTTCAGAAATCAGTATAAGTTACGTAGATAAAACTAGTTACCAGACAGAGCTCATCTCCATTATGTTTTCGGGTTCAAATAATGTTGAACCAGTAGGTAGAAGAGCATTATCTGGATATAGTAACTATTTCATCAGTGGTTCTGTTATAACCAATGTTTTTGAATATGAGGAAATTTGGTATTTTGATATATACTCAGGAATAGATCTACGATACATCTTAACTAAAGAAGGCTTAAAATACGAATTTATTGTTCATCCTGAAGCGGACCCAAATGATATATTAATACAAATGAGTGATTCAATACAATTGGAAATTTTAGAAGGGGAAATATACGGATACTCAGCAAAAAGTGGACAATGTGTTTATCATGAAAATGGATTGAAAGTTTTCCAAGATAATCTAAGAGAGGTAGAAACACAATTCATCAAATCTAGAGGTTTATCTAATTCTTTTGGATTTGGAATAAATCAATATGATTCTAAAAAGGAATTGACAATAGATCCTATCATTAAAATAAATGAATACACTTTTGGAGGAGATCAAGTTGATGCTGGAAAAGGTATTTTTGTTGATTCAGATGGTTTCATCTATATAACTGGAGGTACTAACTCTTACCCAAATTTCCCAATTGTTAATGCTTATGAACCTATTTGGCAAGGTGATTATGATGCTTTCGTAACAAAATTAGAGCCAGATGGTACTAGTATCCTATTTAGTACATATCTTGGAGGAAATGATTTTGATATTGGATATGGCATTGGTGTTGATACTAACGGGAATGTCTATATAAGTGGAGAAACAGATTCTGATAATTTTCCTGTGTTCAATCAATATCAAAATAACCAACTATACAAAGACATCTTCATTACTGGTTTGAATTCAACTGGAAATGGATTATTATACAGCACTTATTTGGGGAGCAGTGGTAGCAGTGATGAATTTAGGAATTTCAAAGTAGATGAAAATGGAAACGCATATTTTTACGGTCAAACTGCTTCACAATCTTTTCCAGTTAAAAATGCTATTCAAAGTGTTAAAGGTGATCCAGGAGTAATGGATTGTGTTATTGCTAAATTTGAAAGTGATGGGAATTGTATTTTTTGCACTTATCTGGGTGGAGATCATTGGGATACACCATCTGAACTAGTGCTTGATGCTTACAATAACATCTATATTAGTGGTGTGACAGACTCTTCAAATTTCCCAGTTGTGAATGAGTATCAAGCACCTCAAGGTGGTTTTGATCTGTTTGTTGCAAAAATAGACACAAATGGAACGAATTTAATTTTCAGTACATGTATCGGTGGAACTGGGGATGAATGTGATAATTATGATTCAGTAGGATTAGCACTAGATTCTGCAGGAAACTGTTATATTACGGGGTATACTGATTATATTGATTATCCTACCTTAAATCCTTATCAAACTTTTCAAGGAGGGAAGGATGCAGTGATAACAAAACTAAACTCAACAGGGAATGGATTAATATTCAGCACATATCTAGGTAATTCTACAACAGATGAGACAGCTGAAATTGTATTTCTTGATGAATTAAATAATTTATATATAGTTGGTATGTTTGGTACTGATTATGTTATCTGTTTGAATTCAACAGGGAATGGAATAATTACTAGCATCGATGATAATTTAATACACGCCATGATTAATGGTGGATATTATATCAAACAAGACCATCTTTTCATCACTTCAGTAATTGATGATGATGTACTAATATTAGAATATATTTTCGATCAAATATCACCAATGATTTCTAATTCAGGAAATATACAGTTTAACGAGGGAGAGACAGGTAATATTATAACATGGAATCTTTACGATAAATACCCTGGAAATTATACACTAAAACGAAACGGCATAGAAGAGATTACAGGAACATGGATAAATGGGACACCAATAATTGTTGTTCTTGATGGTTTATCTGCAGGAACTTTTATCTATGAGATAGAAGCTTATGATCAATACTTAAATCTTGCAACTTCTCAAGTTATAGTAGAAGTATATGATACTACAGCACCCACAGTTAATCTACTAACGATATTAAATAACACTGAACAACCTGATGGAACAATCATTAGTTTTGATATAATAGACTTTTCAGGAATTGCTCAAGTTCTTTATAGATGGGATTCAAATAACTTCACAACTAAAACAAGTCCTTTCGATTTCTTGATACCTTCTGAACACTCAGAACATATTCTTCAGATTAATGCTCAAGATAACTTAGGCTATTGGACGAATAAGACATATGTTTTTACAACAGTTCTACTTGTAGAGGAATATTCATGGATATCATTTTCAATCCTTTCTACAAGTGTTATTGTCATATTTCACATTAAAATTAAGAAGAGATTTAATGATTGGTGAGTCCCATACCAGCTGTTCTTTCTTATACCACAAACAAGGAAAGAATCAGAAACTTACTCACCTATCCATTAGCAGAAAATCTTTTTCACTATAAAGGAGTGCCCATGGTTGAAGGGTAGAACTAAAAGTTGAAAGTGTTTGTGGGAGAACCCACTTGCCCTTCAACCGATATGGTGAACAACCTACTAGAAAGAGCTATAAAAAGACAACCAAAGTAAGGAAGAGTTATAAACCATTTCTGAGAAAGTTGATTGTTATGGGGAAAGAAGAGCAAGAAGCTTGCTTAGAAGAATTGCTAGAGAAATTGAATGACTATGATTACAATGAGGTAAGACTTGCAGCAATGAGATTAGGGAAAATTCAAGATTCAAGAGCTGTTGAACCTTTAATCACTGCCTTAGAAAATGAGATGTGGTGGGTCAGAACTAAAGTAGCAAAAGCTTTAGGAGAGATAGGAGATGTACAAGCTACACAACCTTTAGTTGCTCTTTTGGATGACAATTATGTTTGCAAGACTGCTGCATGGGCATTAATGAAGCTTAGAAGACCAGCTATTGAACAACTACTCAACGCATTAAGAGACAGTGATGATGACAAGAGAAGATGTATTATTTTCGCAGTGAGTAAGTTAGGAAAACCATTTTTGGTTCAAATCATTCAAACCTTGAAAGATGAGAGTAGTATACTTAGAATGTCTATACTTCAAGCAATAAGCAAAATGAAAGATGAACGAGTATTTGACCCCATTATTAGTGCAATGAATGACCCAAATGCTGATGTAAGATGGGAAGCGGTTATGTCTGTTAGAAGGCTAAATAATCCGAATATTTTTGATCAAACTATACTGTGTAAGAAGTTTGCTGAGCCCTTGATTTCAACATTGAAAGATGATGACAAAAGAGTGAGATGGTGTTCAGCCAGTATCTTGGGAGAATTAAATGCAATGGAATCAATCGAACCATTAAGGAAACTATTATCGTCAGAAACAGATTCAATATTTCAGCATAAAATTAAGGAAATTCTACAGGATTTCGAAAATAAAAACACATAGAAAGTTGACTGCTATGGGGAAAGAAGAGGAAAAACTTAGATTTGAGTTAGAGTCACTTTATAACCAAAGTCCTAGAAGAATTCTCGAATACTATGAGGATTATTTTAGGAGACAGAAGCTGGATTGGACACAAAATATAATCGAATTGGTGCAATCTGTTCCTCAAGGAGACGAAAAAATCAATAGGTTCTTCAAGAAAATTACTCTTGATGCTATACCTAAACTTACAGAACGAACTGATTCAGCATTCCTTACCAATGTTTTCTATGCTGTGGATGCAGGTGATTCTGATGAGCATTTTGGAGTTAAATCTGCCGTAGTTAAAGCTCTTGATAAAATAGGCGATCCAAGAAATGCCGAATTCTTGGGATGGATTTTGCTTGGATACGTTGAAGATGATAAGCAAATTACATTTCAAGCAATACAAGCTTTGGGAAGAATAAAAACACACGAAGCAATAAATGCACTCGTTAAAGCATTAGAGAAATTCAATAATATGAACATACCTAAAGAAATAACAGCTGAGATAATAAAAGCTTTAGAAGATTCAGGTGATAGATTGGCTCTTGATGCTTTGCATCAGCATTGTAGTCTTTCAGAGATGAATGATATTCTTAGCAATTTTGAAATGATAAAGTGGTCAGTGCAAAGCCAAAGTTGGGATTTTACTTCTGAGGAAATTGAAGAACTAATTGTTGAAGCACAGGAGTACATTAATGAAGATTTATACGTCGATTATAAACTAATTGAGAAATTAGGAGAGACTTCAGATGAAAGGGCTGTTGATATCCTTAATGATTGTCTACAAGCATGTAGTGAGGATTCAAATCCATTCTATATCGAAGTAATACTCAAAGCTTTAGGAAAGCTAGCACATGAAAGTTCTATCCCTTTCATAACAGAATATCTACATAATGGCTTTGGTCTTCTCAGAGTAATGGCAGCTGAATCTCTCATGCTTTATAAGGAAAATTCTCTTGTGAAACTAATTCTTGAAACACTAGAAGGAGTTTATGATGGTTCAATTGAAGTAAATTTCGAGGAACCATACTCTTCTCATACAAAAGAAATGTTTGAGATTGCTAAGAGAATTGATCCAATTGAAACTGAAAAATTCATTGATAATAATATCGAAAATTTAGGCTCTGATAGTAGTTTCCAAATCGTAAATCTGTTACTAGATTCTGGCTTTAACAAAGTAGTGAAACCAGTCCAAAAAGCAATAGAGAAATACCCACAAGACTGGGAAAGAGATTACATTGAACAGAAACTGCTAGAACTATATAATATATCAATTGAAAAACCAGAAACGAATGAGGATGGCTGATATGAGTAAAGAAGAGAAGGAACCTACTTTTGAAGAATTGCTAGAACAGCTGAAAGATGATAATTGGGAAGTAAGAGAAAAAGCGATAGTCAGTATAAAGGATAAGAGAGCTTTCAAAGCACTCTGGAATGCTCTCTCTGAAGAAGAAAACCCTAATGTCAATAGATTCATCTTGGATACTTTGAGAAAATATAATGGATTTACAAAGGATCTCTGGAAGGAAAGTTAAGTATCTGTTTTTTCTACGAAATCCTCTAAAGTAGGTAGATTAGTAAGATAATGTATTTCTCTTATATTCTCAAGTTGTTTAATTGCTTCTTCTTTTGTTTCTTCATGATGAAAATCTCCTTGAACGATCTCCTGCAAAACCTTTTCTGCTTCTTCTCCTCCTATCTCTTCCAAAGTTTCTATCACTTCTGAATAGATCCAATATCCTGGATTCTCCTCATAAATAGGATTACGTGTATAATTTCTATGGTAAGGGTAGAGATAGAGAAGTTTTTTCAGTATAGTTATCTTTTCTTCTACTGTAGAGGAATCTTTAGCTAGTTTTGCCATTTTCTCCATTCTTGCTATACCCAATTCTCCTTCCACAGCTATCAAATCGTAAACCAAGCAATCAAACAACTTTCCTTGAATTTCCTCAATCTTAGCCATGAAATGCTTCTCTTCTAATGGATTATCCTCCCTTGTTGAAGCACAATATTGATAGTAGTTCTCTAAATACTCTACTGGTGGTAGTTTGTAGATTCTACCAAACTCTTTCCATAGGAATCTTTCTAATCTCCATACCCCCAATCCTTTCAATATCTCAGTAGCTATTTCTTTTTCCTCTTCATCTTCTGAATAGTAGTGTTCAACCAATTCTTTTATCTCTGAGAGTTCAAACTTGACATACCACAGTTTGACCAAGTGCTCTAAATCTTCTGAATCATATTTCTCGAATAGAGTGTCATAGTGCTTCTTTATCCCTTCGTATTCCCATGATTCTACTTTCAATCCCTTGATATACTTTGCAGGTTCCTCAATCACTCCCCACTTAGTAGAGTGTTTCTGGGCTAGGTTCTCATGAGATGCATAGACTTCACTTAACATATTAAGAAATAGTTTTTTTCCTACCTCTTCTTCTGAGAAAATCAATAAAGCTCTATTCAAGTAATGAGCTAGTTGCTTTTCTATTGCTTCTTGTCTTTCTTTGCCACTTTGAGGTAATTGCATTGTACTCATCCAATTCACTTTGTTTTAATGTATTATTTCTTCCTCTATCATCTTCTCTCTGCTAACTGTTCCACAATTCTTGCAGGTTTGTTCTCCTCTGGTCTCATCAAGAACAAGATTCCTTTCACCGCAAATCAAACAATCAAATTCATCTAAATGGAGAGAATAGAGTTTAGATTCAAGAATGGTAAGTTCGGCAAGAGCATAAGAGAGTAAATCTTCCAAATTATCCTTCTCACGTATGGAGGTAAGGAAAGACAAAGGAAGTTTCTTGCTTAGTTCCCTTTGAGCTTCAAAGACAATTTCAATCATCATGTCTTTGTACATATACATGACTGGATCCTTCTCTCCAGTTTTTAGTTCCTGTTCATATTTTCTCGCTGCTTCCATGAGATCCTTAGGTTCGGATAAATCAATTGTCATATTCATTGGTTCGTTCAGCTGTTCCCTCATCTCTTTCAATCGTGCTAACTCTTCTTGTAAATGTTCTATGGCTGATTGATAGTTTTGTACTTCTTCTTTTATTTTTACGTGATTGTTTAAACCCACTTTGTTCACCTATTTTCTTTTGCTTCTTCTCTTTTAGTGGGTTGGGAGAATAAGAGAGAGATAGACTGTTCTGTAGATATAATGAGAAGTTTGGTTTATAAATGTGGTAAATTTTAGATTTTAGTTTATTAATCTTGAAAAATACAAAGATGAAAGTATCTATTTACAAATTTAAGTTAAATTTAGTCCAAACAGTTTAATACATATTCAAGTAGATATTACTTTGTGAATAAGAAAACCAGTTCATTTGAGAACTTTTGAGACAACAGATGATACTAAGGAAGAAGCTAAATCTGAAAGAACTGAAAAAATCGAAGAACAAAAACAGAAGATCCAATGTATTTATTGTGAAGCTGTTCTTGCTGAAATTGAAGATGAAGGACCTATTGTTTGTTTAAATTGTGGAAAGAAAGCTCCTTATTGTGAGATATGCAAGAACATTATTGTTGCAGGAGAAAAAATAGTTCAAGTAGAAGCTTGTAATCATGTTTTTCACAAGAATCATATTCAGGAATGGATTAAGGTTAAAGGTACTTGCCCAATCTGTAAAGAACAGATTAATGAAGAACATCTACGATCATTTTTACCAAAATAGATATAGAAATTTATACATGATTCAATATATTGGTAATACTATAAAACAATTAGAATCGAACTAAATTCTGAATTTGTTGTATAATTCTTGAAGGACTTAGTTTCTGGACATATCCTCTTCCCTCAATTGTAATTTTGAAATCTTTATTAAAAGCATCCCCCGTATAGAACTGTGTTTTGGTCTTTCCTTCTCTAGCTATTGAAATCCCAGAATAATATTCATCTATTTTCATTATCTTATCAAGTTGTGAAATGACGTTCTTATTCCGACCAGCAAAAACTAAACGGTTGGATGTCAAGCATAATACTCCTACATCGATTTTCCTCATCTCAGGCTTGGATCCACCAACATATCCTGCTACCTTTACAATTCCTATCGTCCCTAAATTGATACGTTTTCGATTACTGACCATTCTTGTTTCTTGTAATGTTATATTTCTAAATGCAAAAAGTAATTCTTCGTTTTTCTTAAGGATTATAGGAGGGTTTTCTGAAGAAAAATCTTCTGGAACAAGTACTGTATCTCTTAAAGAAACTTCTCCATTGGAAAATTTCTTTTCCCACAATTCAATATCAGTTTTTCTTTGAAGTCTATTGGACATACCTCCCACTGCAATATTCTTCCATTCTCTTTCACTGAGTACAACTCCACCATATAATTTCCACACTTCACTAGAGGTTTTCATAACATGTTTCAATCTGTAATTTTTAGAATCAAATTGAGAAAAAATTGCTCCACAGCTCTCACATTCCAGAAATTTCTTTTTGATGAGATTAAAGAAAACCTTCTTTGTAAATCTGTTCACTTGACCGAATTTACATACTGGACATTTAGATAACCAAACACCTATTTTTCTGATCTCATTTTTATCTGTACTAATTTGGGGTTGTTGTTTTTCTTCCCTAAATCCACAAAAATCACAGCGGGTACTATTCCCTTTCGCTTTTCCACAGTTTTGACAGAAGTCTTTTGACATAATTACTAATCTAGATATTGTTAATTCATATAAATTTTAGCTCTAATTATAAACTAGAATTACACATATATTTTCACGTCTTTTTATATTCTGCAAAACTTATTTATATTCGAAGAGAGAATTTTTTCTTGCCTATTCTGTCCTACCAACTTTTCTTAACTATGATAAGCTAGGTGTACAAAGTGGTTATCTTGTAAAAGAGTATCTTAGGGAAAACTATAATCAGTTCTTTGAGATCTAAGCATCATTCATGCTAGTTTTATTTTCATCAGCTGATTTGTTAGTTCTCTTTGAGCACAATAAACCACTTTATCATCTTCGTTTAGTTTCTTCTCTTTTAAAACCTGTTTCAATAAATCTTCTAATGAGGTCCCTAATTCTCCAAGGATAGCCTGTTCAATTTCAAACTTTGAATACCTTTTTAACATAATAGAACTCACAATCTCAGCATCTTTTCTAATCTTGGAACATTCTTCTTGGTTTTTACTTAAAGAGCAAAAAGTTTTGCAGACATCATCCTGAATAAAAGGTTGTTTTTTGGGTGAAGTCTTTCTATTCTTTGGATTCTGTTTATTACTTTCTGTTTGTTGTATGTTCTTTTTCTTTGGTTCTTTCTTCTGATGATTATGTTTCCTTTGAGTTAGTTTGTCATAGAGGGAAGTCCTCATATCAATGAAACTGTTGAACAAAAGAGGATAAGCAGCATAGGAGTATTTTCTTTTTAGAAATAACAAATAGTGATTGTAATTGAGAGGTTTTCTATTGAAATCCTTAGTAACCATCTCTATAGCTTTATGTTGTCCATCCTTCCAAACAAAACAATGACGAATAGGGAGTTGTTGGAGACGCTCAAAATGAAAATCGTGGAGATTGAGTGCTTTAGCTATCTTCTCCGTCTCTTGACACGAACGAAAAACAATCTTGGTGGAAGAGTTAGCATGAACTATTCTACTCACACTATGCCACATCTGAGTACAAAAGATATGACCAATACCTAAACTCCTACCCAATAAAATATTATTCTCAGCTGTAATCAAAGAAGCTGAACTCTGAGTTCTATAAATGTGTGGGATGATATTGATTGCTTCTTCTAAAACTACAACATAACGTAATTTGTTAGTTAGATCTTTAGATGATGCAAATTTGTAGAATAATTTCAGTATTAAGTTGCAGACTAGATAGATATCCGACGGTTTTGCTGCTCTTCTTTGGAATTGACTAAGGTCAAGAATAATGGTCTTTCCTTGTTCCATAACATCGAAGTTCAAAGTTGTTTGAGAGACTCCTAATATCTCAAAACTGCTGGGATTGAAGATGAAGTTTAATCTGTTTAACACCGCATCTAAGGTATTCTGGATGGTAGTGACTCGCTTGTTTCTTTTTGCGAGTGTAATCAGATGCCCAGCAAAGACTTCTAACGTTCTCTTTTCTTCTTTGTGAGTGAGAAAAAGAGCAGTTTCAAAGAGATTCTTCATAGAAGGACTAAAGTTTTGATCAGAGGAAGCTATCATCTCTTCGATGAGCAGAAGTGTTCCTCTAACATCATCTTCATCTCTGGTATCAAAGAGATTGATACAAATCGGGTGGGGAGGACCTATCGTAAAAATCTCTACATTTGATTCAGTTGTAAATGTAGTTGCATATTCTCCTTTGATATCAAATATTAAACTAGGAATATTATTGTGGATAAGATGTTCTATGATACTACTAACTAAGCTAGTTTTCCCCCTACCTATCATCCCGTAGATTTCAACATTGTAGAGCAGCTCACCAATGTTGATGGAGATTTCATCATCAAGTAATTCGTTAATATATTCATATCCAAGAAGAAGAGATTGATCTTGTTGGAAGATAGGTTTTCTTCTCGATTGAGTAGTTGTTGAAGTTCCTTGGTAATCTAAAGGAATGTGAAAGTACTTTGGTAATTCATCTAGATGAACATGTTCAGAATCTTGAGCTGAGGATGTTTTCATCTTTTTGAAGGTATTCGTAGCATGTAAAAAGCGCTTTAATGATTTGGAGTTATCAGAAAGAGCTGAGAAATACACAGTGAAATAATTACTTGTGCTTTCTTTTTTCTTAACACTCATTACTAGACTTATGTCAGGAAAGCTTTCAACTGCTATAGTCCTGTACAAAATATCCATCACATCTATTTCTGCATCTACTAGAGAAGAGAAATCTATTGGAACCTTGTTTTTCTTCTTTTTTAAGAACCTTAAAAGAAGTCTGGATTGCTTTGAATTCAAGATATTCACATGACCTCCATAATTAGTAGAAAGAGTATTCGTTACCAGTAACAATTCTTTTTCCAGATAGTTGAAAATTTTCTTCTTAGAAAATCCATTTTTGGTAAGAAAGATGTAAAGACTAGTTTTTGACTGATATTTAGAGATAACTAACTGGATCCTCTCAACATTGAGAGCTATAATTGTGCTAAAACTACCATGAATCTCTGCCATTTCCTCTGAGTTTGGTTTGATGTTATTGTTTATGTTAGTAATAAGCAAAAAAATCCTGCATCTGTAAAATGGGAAGAAGATCTTTCTTTGCAAGAAGAATTCATGGTTTTTTATTCTTATGTAAGGAAATGAGAGAAAAAACAAAAGAGTGATTGAGATAGTAATAACTAAGAAAAATACCAATAATCTATCCATGTTTATCATCTTGTTCTATCTAAACTTTAATCTCACAAAATCAACTAAAAAACAATATAAAAACACATCAAGAACATGTAAATTTGTTGAGTTTTTTCAATTATCCTTGTATCGTTAATTTTGTATTCCATGTTTTTGGTTAATATTATATACTATAATGTGCTTCTGTTCTATGTAGAAGCAGTCGAGGAAAATTTATAGGTAAGTAGAATCGTATACTACTCTATGTCCCTGATGCTAAAATACATGGTACAAAGTTGTAATACCGATAATGGGTTATACAGATTTTGAGAACTAAACTGTTTTTACAAAATAAAATCTAAAGGAGGTATAACCCAGATGGCCAAAGGCAAATCGAGTTCGAATAGATCTTATTCGAAAAATCCAAACAATCCAGCTTACAAAGCTGATAGGGACAATAGATCTAATCAAATGAATTCCAACAATCCATCATATGATTCTTCAAGAGAATCAGAAGATGAGAATAAGAAATAATTCAAGTATAAATACTAAAATTTCAATAATGATAATGAGACGGAAATTTCTGTGATTAAATAAGCAGTTCATACTCCATCCGTCTCACCATTTTTTGAAAAATATACTTTAGAAGAATTGATCTAAATCAGATTGTTTTTTCTTTCTCATGAAACCCTTCAGTTCCTTCTCTTTCTGTTCTATGAACCATTTTTTGATACGCTTATCTGATCCTACAACAGCTTTAGGTACCCAGATTTCTTTATCTGTGAAATTCTCAATGATAGTTAGATAAGCTTTCTCTGTCTCAAGATCAACTTTACCAAGCATGTAATTAGAATACTCACTCATGTTATGTAACAATGGTGTTTCAATATAAAAACAACAAAAAATAGATAAAAGGTATAAATATGTTGAAGGAGGTTACATCTTATGAATATTTCAGAATTAGATGAAACTAAGTGTATGATTAGAATAAATAGGAGAAGCTCAAGTGCATCAATGCCTGATATAAATAGCATAATTGAAAAATGTGATAATGAAGAGGACGACAGATTTTGGTATGTAATCTTTCAAGCTATCACACCAGAATTAGAAGAACTCTATGAGTTAACAGGTGGTTGGAAGTCAACCAAATTATGGGTCTATGGAAAGGAAATTCCTAAGAGTCTAAGATGGAGAATACGTAGTATTATTTTCTGCAATTATAGAGATGACTGTGAAGGGGTATGTATGCATGATTTAGGAATGAATCTTCATTCCTATAATTATACTGACATTCTATTGGAAGAAAAAATTGGGAAAAATGAGAGCATCAAGGGTCTGAAAAAATGGTTTGAGGAGATGGGTGAGGAAAAAAAAGGAGATTCTGCTTACAGATTTAGAGCATGTCTGAAGAGTTTTATAGATTCTCAAGTAATCAAAATTAAAAATAATGAAAGTGCAATTTTAGACAAAGAACAACTAAAAGAGGTAGTTAAGAATCTGTATAATTATGAATTGGAATATTGTCCTTCTATTGTCAAAGAAAAGACCATTGACATTATAGATCAATTTCCAAATACAACCATGTTACCTATTAGATTTCAAAAAGAACTGCAAATGGAACAAGAATCTGAAGAAGGAATAGATGAAGATGAGGAGGAGTGGGAACAGAAATCGGATGATGAATATTTGAGGAAACAAGCAGAATTCTTTGGAGAAGAAGTAGAGAAAAGAATGAGAAAAGTATTATCAGAATTTTTCAATAAAAAATGATGATTATTACATCTAGTTCTTTGTCTGTGATAGAGATTGATTTTATTTTGAGGTCATACTTTTATGTCAGCACTTAGCAAAAATATATGCTATTAGTCATAAATAATTTATCAAACTTTAAAAATTGAAAATCTGCATGTATTATGTTGAATTCGAATAACAAACGAAAACCAAGGGGATATTGGACAGGTAAAGAAGGATTAGAGAATGCTAAACAAAAATACATTGAGATTGCTAAACAGATTGGAAGAAGACCGACAACACAGCATATCTCTAGTATAATCAGACCTATAACAAAAGGTGTTTGGAAAGAGTTTGGAATCAATGATTGGCCAGATTTTGTAAGGTATTGTGGATTCGAACCTGAAACCAAAAGAGGGACATGGAAAGGTAAGGAAGGATTGGAAAGAGCAAGAAAAGAGATTATCAAGTTTAAAGATAAACATGGAAGAACACCAAAACTCACTGAGGTATCAGGAGGTATCCACGGAGCTCTAAAACATAGATACTGGAAAGAGCTCGGAATTATTGGATGGTTTAATTTACTTGATTATTTACAGATTGAATATTCTAGAGGTGAACCCAGAAAGTGGAAAGGAAAAGAAGGGTTAGAAGAGGCTAAACAGAATTACATTGAGATTTCTAAACAGATTGGAAAAAGAGCAACCTCTCATCATGTTTCAGGTATAGATAAAGCTATTAAAAGAGGTGTATGGCAAGAATTTGGAATAACTGAATGGCAAGAATTTGTAAGGTATTGTGGTTTCAAACCCAAGACCAAGATGTATACATGGACAGGCAAAGAAGGATTAGACAAAGCCAAAAAGAAATACATCAAAATTGCTAAAGAAATTGGAAAAAGACCAACAGCACACCATATTTCTACTATACTTAAACCCATATCAAAAGGTGTTTGGAAAGAGTTTGGAATCAACGATTGGCCAGGTTTTGTAAGATATTGTGGATTCAAACCAGATACTAAAAGAGGAACATGGAAGGGAAAAGAAGGACTAGAAAGAGCAGTAAAAGAGCTAAATGATTTTCACGAGAAAAGCAATAGAGTTCCAACTATAAATGAAGTACACTATGGAATAGTGGATCGAGCATTTAGTGGAGGTTGGAGAGGTTTTGGTATAGAGTCGTGGAATGATTTACTTGGTTACTGCGGATTTGAACCAAATATTGATCATGATAAATGGAAAGGAAAAGAAGGATTTGAAAAAGCTAAGAAACTTGTACTAAGGAAGTATAAAGAAATAGGAAGGTCTCCAAACTCGTCAGAAGTTCCAGGAGGCATTCACAGTCATATTTTTAGTGGAGGTTGGAAAGAATATGGAATCTCTTCTTGGACTGATCTTGTTATTGACTGTGGATTAAATCCTAATGTGGGTTATCAAGGTATTGCTTGGTTGAAATGGGAAAGATGGTGTGAAAAAGCCTTGAGAATCATTTATCCAAGTAAGTCAAAGAAAAAAGACCAACTACCGAATGGTAGAATTCCAGATTTCTTGGTTCGTTTAACTAAGAATAGTGTATTGATTATCGATGCCAAAATCAGTGCTTTTAGTTCAGGAATAGAACATGATATTAAGAACTACATTGATTTCTGTAATAAACTTGAGTTTTGGTGCTTATTTGGTCAAAGAGATATCATGGTCCGCAATAATAGAGAGATTTGTTTTCTAAATCCACAGAGTATTCTTAAGCAAGTCCGGGAAAAAGAGAAGAAAAAAAAACTAATAGATGAATTACTGAAGTTATACGAATACGCACGAAGTGAATATGAAGAAATTGCTAAGAACAAAATAACAAAAGATGAATATCAAAAAACATTGGATTATTGGATAGAAGATAGATAAAGGAAAAATCAAAAAAAAGGGATATGTCAAAATTTCTTTTTATAGAATTTGAATATCCTATTTAAACATGAAATTCCAAATTCTGTGTCTTCAGATGTTGGTCTGTAATCATTATGAGTAACATCATTTCTAATTGGTCGAAGGGAATCTAGAAGTAGTGCGTATTGTTCAATATCTGGAAGATTATTATCATTTTCTAGTTTTTTGAGAAGACTATTCCATCTAATATTATTGACATCTGTTAGAGTCTTATCAGGATAAGATTTTAGATAAATTTCTTTTGTTAGAGTTTCAGCTATAAAACCTATATGTGTCCAAGCTTCAATGAAGTTATTTTGGACATACATTTTAAGAAGTGAATTAACTCTTTCTTTGAACTCATCTGGGGTGTTTTCTTGTAAACTAATACATAACCAAATCTTCGAAATATCTGAAGAGAGAATTGATGGGAGAAGATAATCAAAAATCTCCCCTCTACAACCACATGTTTCGGGAATAATTGTGTATCCATTATCAATGATAAAGATAAACTCGAGGTAACATGTATGTAAAAAACCTTCTTCATCTGAAGATCTGATTTTAATGGTTCTAATTCCGTTTTCTTCTTTTTCTTTTCTACTAAAGATAGGGAAGGGTGATATACTATCTTGGAAAAACTCAATGACTTTAAGAATCCTGTGAAATTGTTCTGGGGAGAATTCCTGTTTACTGTAAATTACTTGGAAAACTTTGTCATTGTCTAAGTCTTCTAATTCCTCTAATGCAACAAGTACATTCTGAATTAGAAAAAGAAAGGTTTCCTCCTCAAATTTATTGATATTGATGTTTTCCGCTTCATTTCCAGTCATAGGTATTCATCATCATATTTCTTAATTAAATAAATAGGAATATGAAATAAATAGATAAATCTTGTTATACTAGTTTTGAAAAAAAATCAGTGCTATGTTTTTCCAAAAATAAGAGAAAATAAATCATTGGATATTAAATTATCTCAATTCAGTTTCTACAAAAGTAAATATTTCCTTGAATAATTCAAGTGCGATAGCTTCATTCAAGATTTGAACTTTCAATGGTTGGTCTTTCATAGTTAAAGTAATTTCCTTATCTTGCCATTTGACAGGAAGCGTTTTTTTATCATAATCGTTGAATCTCAATCTAAAATCATGAGCTAAGCAATTTCTAATTACACGAACAAAACTATACCAATTAGCCTTCTTCACTTTATTAAATTGATTAGTTTCATTAGCATAAAGTTTGACAATTTCAAACATGTCCTTAACGAAACTTCTAAGAATAGATTTCATTTGTTCAGATAGTAATATGCTTCTTTTTTCTGAATTATTTAACATTTCTCTCATTGGTTTAAGATCAAGCATTACAGCAAATTCTGGAGCTTTTTGATTTCTCATTTCTAGAGTTTCAATAAGATTATTCGGTTCTGTATGAGTGACAAAATATCCAGCAAGACAGCCCACCACATAATTGTTCAAAGTTGTCCGCAATAGTCCAAGAACATATTCTTTATTCATTAGGTAACATAGTGAGTAAATTATAAAAATCTTTTATCGATGTGCTGAAAAACCTATTCTAACTGAATTTCAGGAGTTTATTTCATGCCCATAATAAACAATTTCTAAGGTCTATCGAAGAATTTGAACAAATACTTCTTTTGAAGGTTCTTATCAAACAATAAGAAAGCAATAAAAATTGGAATTCCAAATTGTTTTTATTATCTCTATTAATTCTAATATCAAATATATCTAATAGGTGATAATATTGAAGTATAGAAAGGTAGGTAAATCAGGTCTGAAGGTCAGTGAACTATCATTAGGTTCTTGGTTAACCTTCGGAGGTTCTGTGGAGAACGAAATAGCTAAGAAATGTATGGCAACTGCAATAGATAATGGTGTTAATTTCATTGATTCTGCAGAGATTTATGCCAAAGGCGGTGCTGAGAAAGTAATTGCTGAGTTCTTTGCAGATGAAACCTATAATAGAAAGGATCTAGTTATTTCAAGCAAAGTTTTCTGGGCAATGAATGATTATGATGTTAACAGATGGGGTTTAAGTAGAAAAAATATCTTGAATGCTATTGAAGGAACACTCGAACGCTTGAACATGGACTATAT
>JAAFKI010000131.1 GCA_021399345.1 Candidatus Heimdallarchaeota archaeon | reverse complement strand
ACCTGCGAACCATAGGAAAGGTGAGTATTCACCTAGCACTACCTATATATCCTTACTTTCATATTTAAACTCGTAGAAAAATGGAGAAAGGGGAAAGCACCATCTCCCTCGCTTGAGAACGCAATATACACACACTAGAAGACTTCTGGCAAGATTGAGTAAGTTCTTATACTTCAGTCATCTACGGTAAAGGAATATCTGAGTCTAAATTGTCTAAAGGATTACAAGCAGTTGACAAAAAGGATGATGAAATTATTGTAGCTACAAAATGGATGCCTATGATGAGAAGAGCTCGTTCTATTAAGAAAACAATAGATGATAGAAAAAATTATCTTAATCCTTACACTATTGACTTACATCAAATACATATGCCTTATTCTTTTTCATCTTTCCAGAAGCAATTTGATGCAATGTCTGATCTTCTAGATGAAGGTCACATTCGTTCAATAGGTATCAGTAATTTTTCTGCAAAGCAAATGATAAAAGCTCATGATATTTTAGCTGATAGAGGGCATGTTCTAGCTTCTAATCAAGTGAATTATAGCTTGATAAAACGAAAAATTGAAAGCAATGGTATTCTGGATACTGCTAAAGAATTAGGTATAACAATAATCTCTTGGTCTCCTTTACAAAGTGGTATTCTTACTGGAAGATTTCACGAGAACAGAGAACAAACTGAGAGTCTACTTATGGGGAGAAAAATGATGAGTAGAGGTAGTATCAAGAAAAGTCAGAAGTTAATTGACTCTATGAGTCTTATAGCTGATTCTCACAAAGTTACAATTGCTCAAGTAGCTCTAAACTGGTTAATTAATTTCCATGGTGAAACTGTAGTAGCTATTCCTGGATCAACTAAACCTAAACAAGCAGAACAAAATGGTCAAGTTATGAATTTCAAGCTAACAAAAACTGAACTCAATGATTTAGAAGAACTTTCAAGAGATTTCCTTTAATCTCTTCTATTTTGGGTCTCGTTTCATACCCCAATGATGAAGGTTTGTATTGGGGATTTCTCCTTCTTTTATAATTTTAAATCCATATTTCTGATACAATGGTATGTTTACTTTAGTTTGAGTTTCTAGAAAACAAGTAGTTTCTTCATCATCGAATCGTTCAAACATTGGTTTAAGTAATTTGCTTCCAAATCCTTTCCCCTGCATTTCTGGAATTACTCCTATTGGGGATAATTGATAATATGGTAATTGCATGATTGAATTTCTAAAACTAGTCGTAAAATGATTTATTTCGTTAAATTTAGCCATAATTTCTTTGCCTATTTTACTATACAAATTCATTCCACCTGAAAGCATCCCTCTCCAATTACTAATATGTGCTTTTTTTCCAGGTAACCAGACAGCAACCCCATCAAATTCTTCGGATGTTGCATATACTTCCCCGTATTTAATTCCATAATTTATACGAAAATGAAAATATGTTAAAAGATTACTATATCTTGTCAATTCCTCTGAAAAAACTTCATTACTGAGTGGATCATCCATAAAAGCAAGAGAAAGTGTTTTAGCAGCTTTATCTAAATGTGCTTTTTTTACAGATAGTAAGTCTGAGACATATTCAACCATGGATTGATTTGGTTCTTGAACTATATTTATCTATCTAATTCATTTAGCCTTTTTACAAAAAGATTAGTTATAATCTTCAATTCTTTTTTTTCTTATTACAGATAGATTGTATATTTGTGCCAGGATTAATTATCCAAAGAATACTTTGGCAATTTCATAAGTTTCTTTATCAACAGTTTTAGATTCTTTGACTCCTTCTTCAATTGTTACTGCTCTTATCTTAGTACCTTGAAGCGAAGTCATCATGCCAAATTTTCCTTCATGAACCAAGTCAACAGCTGCTATACCATACTTAGTTCCTAAGATTCTGTCATATGCAGTGGGAGTTCCTCCACGTTGTACATGTCCTAGAACTACAGCTCTTGATTCAATTCCTAGACGTTTCTCTATCTCTCTTGCGACTAGATCCCCTATACCCCCTAAACGAATATTTCCAAAGTCATCTGTCTCTCTACTTTGTATGTCCCATCCCTCTTCTTTGAGTTGATAACCTTCAGCAACAACTACTATGGAGAAGAATTTTCCTCTGTTCATTCTTTTTTGTATTTTGTCCATGACATCACTCATAGTAAATGTTTCTTCAGGAATGAGTACTATATCAGCTCCTCCAGCAATTCCAGAATAAGTTGCAATCCATCCTGTATGTCGGCCCATTACTTCTACAACCATACACCTATGATGTGACTCAGCTGTTGTATGTAATCTATCAATTGCGTCTGTAGCTATAGATACAGCTGTGTCAAATCCAAAGGTCATGTCGGTTGCACAAATATCATTATCAATGGTCTTAGGAACACCTACAACAGGGATACCTCTCTCGTGCAATTTTTGAGCAACACTTAAAGTATCATCTCCTCCAATAACTACAAGTGCATCAAGATTTAATTCCTTGAAATTTTTTACAGCTAAATCATATCCTCCTTCTTCTTTCTCGGGGTTAGTTCTAGATGATCCTAGAATAGTTCCTCCGAGGTGTAAGATGCCTGAAAAAGCTTTTCTTTCCATCTCTATGTAATCAAGAGACATTAAGCCAGCCCATCCATTCTTCAATCCGATGAACTCATAACTGTAATAGTCTATACCTTTCCTACCTACAGCTCTGATAACAGCATTTAAACCAGGACAATCTCCTCCACCTGTTAATAGACCTATTTTCATGATACTCAACAAAAAACATCAGTTAAGAAAAATTAAAAACATTAGTATCTATGTGAAGAAACTTTTTATCTTCTTAGGAGTTTGTACTATTTGAATTGTCAGGATTATTCTGCCCAAATTGTGAGAAGGAACATACTACGAAAGGTCAATACTGCTCTTATTGTGGAGAAGATTTAAAGGATGCAATTCTTGAATATAAAGACAAAAGATTACCAGTAAAACTGAATCATAATGCACATCAAATCAAAGAACAAGAGCAAGAATGTTGAAAACAATATTAGGAAATGTTTTTTCTTCATTTAGTACACCAAAATAGATATCCTTTTCTGATAATAAGAAGGTTTTGAGGAAAAGTAAAAATAAACAAAAAAAAGAAAATGAATTTAGTGTTTCTTTTTCTTGAGTACAATTATCGCTATGCTTAGAACTGCTAAAATTGGAACAATAATGCCTATACTTGCTTCTTTTACTCTAACTCTACCAATTCCCCCAATAAAACCATAATCTGGATCTTCACCCTGTGTATTATTTCCTTTGAATTCAAATTTCGTTGAAATATAGAAATTATCATCTGTTATATCTGATAGATTAAATATAAAAATTGTAGAGCTACTCCCACTTTCAGTATCAATATCTAGGAGAGTTTTATTCTGTGCAGCAAAGTAAATATCTCCCGAGATTGTAATATATATTGTTATGTCATAAAAAGCTACAATAACACAAGTTAATGTTCCAAACACATCAGCTGTCAATTTTAATTCAAATTCATATAATTCCCCAATTTTGTAAACATCTGGAAAATCAGCTAACATAGTATATTGTGTCCCATCAGTCTCTGTTTTAGTATATGTATAAGAATCAGCTGCAATTTGAGTTGATAATAAGATTAGTAATATTGAGATGGATAATAAATAAATATATTTTTTCTTCATTTAGTGCACCAAACGAAGAGTTCTCTTCTGAAGTTAAAAAGGTTTGTAGGAAAAGTTGAAATAAAAAGGAAAAAGGAAAAAGGAAAAGGAAAAAAGAAATTGAGTTTATTTTCTTTCACAGAAAACTATCATTTCTTTATTAAAAGCAATTACACGTTCTACTTGTTCATTGACTTTCCAATCATTTACATTGTTTCTTAAAACCAGAACTGAATCTTTTTCTGCTACTATAGTTGAACCGTTGAAGTAGGAATATTCATCGTCTAAGGAGAAAAAGGCATCAACAGAATAATGATCAGAGCCAAGGTTAGCAGAAGGCGTATCTCCAACAGTTGCATTGATCATCCTATCAGCCCAAAACTCATTAACTAAAATGAAATCAATTCTACCCCAGTATTGTGGCTCCCAATAACCAAAAGTAAATCCTTGATCGGTAGGATATAATTCTCTGTATACATCAGTAAAATTATGTACTTGAGATGAATGAATTCCATAAATAGGATCTTCTGGATAAAGGAACATCCTCAAGGGTCCATCTCCAAGCCATCCTAAAGGTGCTAAATCTCCTACATCATCAGGCGAATGTGAATTAAAATCACCTATGACCATTACAGGAACATCACCTAAATCATCTAAGTAATTGATCATAAGCTCTGCTTCAGTTTCTCTCATTTCTGTTGTATTAGTACTAGGTGTTGGACTACAACATTTGCCATGATAACCAAGGATATGAGTTACAATACCATTGATATCTATAACAGCATCAAAGAAATCACGATAAAGTGTGACTTCTGGACCAGCATCTGATCTCCATGTGTCTATCTGGAAGAAATCTAAAATTGGATACCGACTTATGATTGCTTCACCATTAGTCGTAGAAAAACTTTTGCTGCCAAGTTGATCTGCTCTACCCTCAAAAGGTGCTTGCTCATAGTAATAACCACTACATCTATAACAAATTTGTTGCAGTTGAAGGTTATTATAATCATCTAGACCCCCAGTTTCAACTAGAACAGCTATGTCAGCATTTTCTTCTATAATAACATCCAGATATTCATCCTCTTTCCCGCTTTCCCAGATATTATAATTCAAAACCTTGAAAACGTCTGTTGGAGGTGGATCAACAGTATTGTCCACAATAACCCAAAATTTTATCTCTGCGCAATTTCTTTTTTTATCGTATACTTTCATGAGGATTGTATGTTTTGTACCATCTTCATATTGAGTAGTATCAAAATCATAGGTGCTTTCTTTTGATACAAGAACTTCATCAATGTAGATTTTATATGAACCCATCCCAGAAGGATTTTCACCTAAATCTGTAGCATTGACTGAAATTTCAGTTACTCCTGAAACTATTGCATAAAACTCTGGCGTATATCCATTTATTGTAGGTGGATTAGCTTCGCCTGTAAATATGATTGCAAGGGGGATAGCAGTTACTAGAACCATTAGGGTAGCTCCACTGATCAAAATAATTAACTTTTTATTCATAAACTATCACTTGAAAGGATTAACTTATCTCAATTGCCATTAATTGAGGGTTATAACCCTCGAATAAAAAAGAAGTATAAGAACTATTTATGCCTTTTGCATGAACGTTATGAAAAAGTAAGTAATTTTACTCTGGAAGAAGCCATTTTTAAAATAAAAAATGTAAAAAAAGAAAATGAGATTATTTTTTCTGTTTTTTATGTACAATATATGCTATGCTTAAAACTGCTAGAATTGGAACAATGATGCTTAAGCTTGCTTCTTTTACTCTAACTCTACCAAGTCCCCAAATCATACCATAATTTGATGGATCATCACCTTGTGTATTATTTCCAGTGAATTCGAATTTTGTAGTAATATAAAAAGTATCATCTGTTATATCTGATAGATTAAATGTTAAAGTTGTAGAACTACTCCCACCTTCAGTATTTATATCTGGGAGAGTTGTATTTTGTGCAGCAAAGTATACATCCCCTGAGATTGTAACATCTATTGTTATATCATAGAAAGCTACAATTACACCACTTAATGTTCCAAAAACATCAGCTGTCAATTTTAAATCCAGTTCAAATAAAGTTCCAATTTTGTAAACATCTTCGAAACTAGCAGACATAATGTATTCAGAACCATCAGGTTCTGTGTCAGTCAATGTAATAGAACCAGCTTCAATTTGAGTTGATAAAAGGATTAGTACTAAAGATGTAAATAATATACTCAAATATTTTTTTTTCATAATGTACACCAAAATATATATCCTTCACTGGAATTAAGAAGGTTTTGTGGACATTTTGTATTTCCTCATTTTTAAGAGTAAACAGTGTTTTAGGTTTTTTAGCTGAATTGTTATTATGTAATAACAGAAATATAAACACATAGAACTGAAGTTTTGAAATGAAAACTTAGTTATCAAATATCTATGTTATCTATTAAGTAAAGCGCCAATATCTCAGCAAAGATAATTATTTTCTGGAAAATTGGATCAATTAAGCTGATGTCAATAGTACTAGAATCTAATGCAAATAAGACGAAATATCCAATAAGTAAGACTATCACAATTGTTGAAAAGAATATATCCCAAATGGTATCTACTTTACTAATTTCTTTCTGTTTATCTTTCTTCTTCTTTACAAAACTAGATATCTGAACAAAAGCATTGAAAGCTGCAAAACCACCAATGAATGAAGATGCGCCAATTATATGAAGTACTTTAAGTTTAGGATGATCTGAAGGAATAGCATCACAAGCAATCCCGAAAGTAGTTATGAGTGACAGTACTCCCTTTACATGCCACATGTACAGATTTCTATTAAGAAAGTATAGTATAGCAACAGTTAGAAAAAGTGCTGCACAAAGACTAAAACCAACAATTATGACTATCATTGATGTTATATTAGCAGAACCCAAAAAACTCTCGATTCTTCCAAGATTACTGATATACTCACTAAAAAATTGATATTTTTCAGGATAATATGCTATAGCTAAAAAGAATGTCAAAGTCAAGAAATACGCCATGAAAATAAATAAATTTTTAATAGTAACTTGTATTCTTAACGGAGGTTCATATTCTCGAATTTCAGACATAGAATGCACTTTGAACTTCGAGGTGTATAAGTTTTTCTGATAAAGAATACCTTAGTTTTGTTAGATTCTTAATCTGATTCATTATCTGTTGATGTAATTAGAATCTAAAAACAAAAAGATGAAGTGGACAATTATTTAATTAGAAAACCTACATTAGGACCTATGTAAACTGGCTTTTTATCTGTTTTTTTACAGAAATCATCAAACGAGCTATTCCAAACAATGTCATCCGAAGCAAGTATTCCCTTATTTTTCAAGACATTAAAGATTTCTTCATACTCGAACATCATACAATCATAAGAGTGATCACTGTCATGTAAGAAAAAATCTATTTCCTTTAATTCCGAAACCAAGGGAGGTAATTCATCTTGACTCTTCCCCTCGATTAATGTCCATCTTTCACGCAAATTCTTAGGAATTACCCAACCTGGTTTCTTACCATTAGGAATCCTTGCTCCTCCTTTATTTT
>JAAFKI010000130.1 GCA_021399345.1 Candidatus Heimdallarchaeota archaeon | reverse complement strand
TGCTCCTCCTTTTAGATCATAAAGATGATAAAACCCTTCTCTATTTTCTGTATGTTCGGGGGTTTCATATTCGGGAATCTGTTCAAAGAAACGAGCAGCAACATCGATAGCATTGATCATTTTGTCTTTTGCATATCCCGGGTGAACACTTAATCCTATGAATTCGAATTCTGCTTTCCAAGCATCAAAACACTCTGTTTCGAGCTCTCCCATCTCCCCTCCATCTAATGTATATCCATATTTGAGATGCTTCAATTTGTCCATGTCTATTTTCAAAGTTCCTTCTCCTATTTCTTCATCAGGAGTGAAACATACTGAAACAGGACCATGATTAAGTTCAGGGAATTTTTGCCATGCTGCTACTGCTGCCATTATCTCAGCTATACCAGATTTGTCATCAGCGCCAAGAAGAGTGTCCCCCGAAGCTGTGATTATATCTAATCCCATCATTTCCTTAAGTTCAGGAGAATCTTCTACTGAAAGTGTTAATTCTTTATCTTTTGGAAATGTAATAACTGAACCATCATATTTTTCATGAACTTGAGGAACGACATTTTTCCCACTTGCAGCTGGTGATGTGTCCATATGAGCTAGAAAACATATTGGTGGAGAATTCTCAAATCCTTTTCTGGCTGGAAGATTTGCATAAACATAACCGAATTTGTCAAAAATTACATCTTCAATCCCAAGTTCAAGCAACTCCTTTTTTAATATCTTTCCTAGTTCAAGTTGTTCAGGTGTTGATGGATGAGTTCCTGTTTCTTCTGAAGAAGTTGTATCAATTGTTATGTATCGGAGAAATCTTTCCTTTGCTTCTCTGAATACAAAATCCTTTATTTCTTTAGTCAGCATAAATTTCGCGTTGAATCTAAAGTGTATATTTAATAACTTTTCTCATATTCAAAATAGTATTAAAAAGTAGCTGGTGAGTTTAGATTAACTCTTTTGCTACCATAGTGATTACTTCTTTTGCTTCTTCTGACAACTTATGCTTCTTAGGAGTTAGGGCAGCAAATAGTAGATCATTGAGTATTTTTTCTCTATTCTTGTTTACTACTTCTAGCAATGTCATGTCATCAACTTGAGTTTGATCTTTGTAGAGCTTGACTATCTCTTCTGTTAAATCATCAGTTGTTGCTTGCATCGCTTTGATTATTCTCTTCTCAGAAGCTGTTACTTTACCATTTTTTTCGCAATAGGTTTTCACTGCTTCTACCATATGATCTAGAGAAGATCTAAGTTCCACTTCCTCATTCTCTGTTAAAATGTCTTCTAATACTTCCACGTCTTCTACCACAAATACCACCCCTAACTAACAATGTGATTAATAGTACTTAAGCAAGTATTTCTTTACTCTTCATTATTTTTAAACTTTATCAACTAAAATTATGAAGTAGAGAGACGGATGTCTGAGTAGTCACCAACTTTCAGCGAATGAGCTTTCATCCCTTGTATCTTGCTGTTAGTTCCAACAACAGAATCAGATATAATCGAATCTTTTAGAATAGATTTCTCAAGAATGACAGAGTTCTTGATTTCACTTTTATATACTTCTACATCCGCTTCAATCATTGCATAAGGTCCGATTACTGAATCAACTATTTTTGTTCCTTTAGCAACGAAGACAGGAGGGATAATCTTGGAATTCACCACTTCCCCCAGAACAGCATGAGTATCGTCATTTAGATAATGCTTATTCACAGCTAGTAAATCTTCAGGAAAACCTATATCTAGACGCCATCCTGAAATCAAACTAGCTTTGACAGAATACCCCTGCTCAACTAGAGCTTGAATAGCATCTGTTAACTCATATTCTCCTCTGAAAGAGGGTTTTAAGGTTGCGAAAGTGTTGAAAATAACTGGGGAAAAAACGTAAAAACCAGTTATCACAAAATTGCTTTTGGG
>JAAFKI010000129.1 GCA_021399345.1 Candidatus Heimdallarchaeota archaeon | reverse complement strand
CTGTTAATGTTGCCTTTAGCTCTATCCTGTAAAAGCATAATAAGATCTCTTTCACTCAATCCCATTTCTTGCATCTGTTCCATTACAGTAGTAAGAGAGATTGAGATTTTATCAACAGCAGTTGGTTTGAGATTGGTTTCAGAATTCATTCAGAAATTCCTCCTCATAACAAAATCGTTAGGCAAATTACATCCTTCACAACGAAACCAGATTTCATCTCTCCAACCTTCTCTAATACTGAAAGGTTGCCAAGAATTACAGTTTTCACAAAGAAGCATAATGCCTTGACTAATATCTAATAGCTTGATATATCCATCTTCATCTACAACAGTTTTATCTTCGTTGATTTTTTCAAGTGTCTCTCTGATTTCTAGAAGTTCAAACTCTTCTGGATCAACTAATAATTCTTGAAGTGATTCTTTGTAAGATGGTTTCTTAACCATTTCATTGCGAATCCTTTCTTTTAAAGCATCTTTAGACATTTTGTAACAGCTCCAGAATTCTAATTGTTTCCTCAAAAGGTTTCGAAGTTTTGCGGTTCTCACAATCATAGATTAAAACATCGTGGCATTTGGGACATTGAAACGCTGAATATTTCAGTTTAGGAGAAGTATGTTTTTTCATTTCAATTAAGCAATTATTACATTTCATTTCAAGCATCCTCCAAAATGCCTACATTCAAGCCTAGTTCTTCAATCTGTTGTCGTTCTTCAGGAGTAGTAATATTGCCTTGATCAAAGTAATCTATATTGTTGAGTTTTTTCACAACTGGTATATTATGTATAATCTTAGCTCTTTCTTCTTCTAAAATTTCAGCTAGAATAGCATAATGTTTAGTTCTTACTTCTTTCTGAATGTGATTGTAATAAGTCTCGTAGGTTCGCCTGAAACCTTCTAACATAGTAGCAATTCCCGATTCAGCACGATCTCTAGCTATTTTCTTCTTATAGTGATAATACTCTGTACTAACTCCATTACAGCAATTTATCACCACTGCACCTTTTACGTGGAAGATTATATTAACTAGTTCTGTTGCACTAGAATCATTAACACACAACCAAAGCTGGTGTTTGGGGTTCAAAATAACTCTTTTAGTTTCTTCAGTGAAAAGAAACTCTTTTAAGTTCTCCAAGCCTATTTTAGCATGAAGATGTTGGATCTGGCGTTGGTCCGACATTTTTTTCTTTCTCCTTATTCTTCAAATGTTTTAGCTTGAATCTCCTGATGAATTCTTGCAATTTCCTCATGACAAGTAGTAATATAATCATTCAAAAAACCGATTTTATCATTTGTTGATTTGACTTGTCTCTCAAGATATTTTTGTTCAGCTTCAAGCTCTTTAATTTTAGTTTGTTTTTCTTTCATAAGTAATGACATAGTTTTTTAACTCCTGTTTATTTTTCCAAAATACTCCCTACACTCTGGTTCTGCTTTTTTACGAGATTCCTTTACTTTGTGAGAAGGTTGAGCTAGAGAATCTAACTCAGTGTTCTGAATATGTCTCTTTGTTCTAGCAATTGTATCTGTACTAGGTATAGTCTTAAGAACTTCAAAAGAAGGAATAAAGTTAATCTCAACATCAGTAAAATGTTTCAAAAAATGCAGATGTAACATTTTATCGCTATCTCTTGCAGAAGGGTATTTATGAAGGAGAAATCTAATTTTCTCTTTAAAACTTTCAAATTCTTGAATAACTTGTGACATCAAATCAACTCCAAGTTCTTCAGATAATCGTAAATTTCTATAGCTTCAGTTTCCAAGAATCCTTCTGATTTCAAAGTTTCTACAGTAATAAGAGAAGGATCTAATCTGTAACGCCTTAATTTGTTTGCAATTACTTGTTTAGCTCGATCAACTTCTCTAGAATGATGTTTCTTATTAGTGACAAGTTGTTTCAGGAAAAGAATATCATCTTGAATCTTCTGAATTTGTAAATCAATTAAAGAAGTACTCAATTAGCTCTCCTCCAATTTTTCTAAACATTCTAAACAGTCAGAACTAGACCACCTATCAAAGCCATTATGACCTTCTGCAATTTCATGTTCAGTTTCTT
>JAAFKI010000128.1 GCA_021399345.1 Candidatus Heimdallarchaeota archaeon | reverse complement strand
CTCATTATGTTTATCAGACTAGAAATATTCTCTTTATCTAAAGAACTACCTGAATATTTCTTCAAGAGCTTATCTACTTCTTCTGTTGCTCTTTGAATAACAGTTTTTCGACCTTTGTTTATCCACTCTTCATTAGTTGACCTGTCAATTATTTTATTAGGAATGTACTGTTCTTCTCTAAACCATTTCAGTGTGTGATCATGTGCTAACAGATGAGTTTTTTCCTCCATATCAATCAGCAGATTCTTAGCAATAGGTTCATCCCTTTGGACAATTCCTTTATTGAATTTATGTACCATTCCGCATATCTGATTGTCTATGACAACTTTTTGAATGCTTTGAGTAGTCTCAAAATCTATCATCCCTGCTCCAGAAATCATGTTGACTCCTTTGATACCTGCAAGTAATGCCCCCATTCCTGATTCAAATCCAGATTGCATATCAAGTATCTTTGTATCTGACAAACCTAGATAAGCGTGTGTAGGTAAATTGAGATATTTGCCAATTTCAACATAACCGAGATCAAGAATCATAGTATCGATTGAACCCATCGGTGTAGTAGCTTTTTTCATATCGAAAACTGCTGGAGAACCTCCCCATATTACAGGCGCTCCTGGAGATACAAGTTGAGTTATAACTAATCCAGCTAATGTTTCTGCTGCATGTTGAACAACTGCACCAAGAATGGTTACAGGTGCATTAGCACCAGTCATGGGCATAGAGACAAATTCAGAAGGAATGCCATATTTCGCACAATCAATTATACTTTGACAAGTCAAGTCACTCCATTTTAAAGGTGGTGAGGGGCAAGCATCAAATATGGCTAGAGGTTTTCTTCTTAGTTCTTCTTCGCTTCCTCTTACAGCTACCAACATATCTTTCATTACTTCAAAAGATTCTTTTGCAAATGTTCCAGTTACAACTGGTTTTTTTGAGTAAATCAATGAAATTAACAGTCTATATCTATCACCAATTTCTTCTGGCACATCCGAACAGATTATTGCAGTACTTTGAGCATGTATGTGTTCAAGTTGATCAACTACCTTAGTGAAATCAACAAAATCTTTTGTAACCGCGGATCGAATTTCATTAGTATCTGGATCTAAAACATTAAGTGCCGCTGAACCAGGGTCAAAACAGATATTATCTCCCTCTAATTTAGTAACTAAATTACCTTCTCTATCATAGAGAGGAATTGATGAGGGGGCAGTTTTTAATGATTTCTTAATAAGATCTGGAGGGATTCTTACTCGTCTGTTAACAGTGTCAACATTTAATCCTTCATTTTGTAGGGTTTGTATTGCTTCATCATTTTCGACAAAAAAACCGAGCTCTTCTAGTATTTCCATTGCTTCGATTACAACTTTTTCCTTTAGTTCTTCTTCAAGAATATTGATGGTGGGTCTCATTACAATTAACTCAAACAATTAATCTATTATGTATAGAATAAATTGGTATGTTTAAAAGATTATTTCCGATTAATCAAAGAAAAATATCATCTTTCAAGCTTTCCTTTATAGTAATTACTATTGAAAACAACATATTAATTATGCTTTACTTTAATTAATTATGGGTTCATCACATTATTACTTAATATTTATTATAAGCCCTTATTAATATATGGAATAATAAAAGAATAACTATTTAAAGATATGAATAGTTATATGATTGACTAACTGTAATGCTCGATTATGACGAATAATGGTATCATTAACGAAAATTGACTTCGTTTGTGGTATTAAATATTGAAAACTACTCTATTTACTTAGAACGTTTAAAACAGCGAAACTTCAAGAAAGATTCTAACTAAGTCAATGCTACAATACTAGAAAACAATTAGGTGAAAATAAATGTATAAAGAAACAAAATACGTGGAAAACAACTCTAACTTGGAATTAGTTTATCAAAACTACTTTATTACGAGAAAAATAGTGTGTAGAATAAAATCACCCCTTAAGTGGGTGATTTGGTGAATATTGCCATAATAGGAGCTGGATGTGGAGGACAAGCAATTGCAGGTTATCTTGCAAGTAAAGGAAATGAAGTTAATCTCTACAACAGATCTATAGATAGAATTCGTCTTCTTATGAAAAAGAAGGAAATTGAATTACAAGGAGAAATACATTCAAAGGGAAAATTAAATCTAGTTACTACAGATATTTCAGAGGCTGTGAGGGGGACAGAATTAATTATGGTCGTTACAACAGCTACTGGACATTATGATATAGCTACTGCTTTAGCTCCCCATCTCAAAGAGGAGCAAACAATTGTTCTAAATCCTGGAAGAACTTTTGGCAGTTTAGAATTTATGAATGCTCTTTTAGAAGGAGGTTTGACTGCAGATGTTACTATAGCAGAAGCTAATACTTTGATTTATGCTACAAGGATCTTAGAACCTGGTTTAAGTGATGTTAAGGGAATTAAAAATTCTGTTTCTTTATCTGTTCTACCTAATCATCGCACTTCTCAGGTAGTTTCTATGCTAAATGAAAATTATCCTCAGTTTTATGCTGTAGAAGACTTCTTAACAACAAGTTTAGGAAATATTGGCGCAGTGTTCCATCCTACAATAACTTTGTTAAATGAAGAGAGAATAAGAAATAAAGAGACATTTGATTTTTACAGAGACGGGGCTACAAGAGAAGTAGTTGACTATATGGAACAAGTTGACAATGAAAGACGAACAATTGCAAACAGGTTTGGAGTAAATGTTAAATCATTAAAAGAATGGCTATGTGAAAGATATAGTCTTCCAGACTCGAATCTATTTGATGCTTTACACAATAATCCCTTTTATGCAGGATTAGCCGCTCCTACAACTTTTGATATGAGATATCTAACAGAGGACATTCCTACAGGTCTTGTTCCCTTTTCTGAACTTGGTAAATCTATTGGGGTTGACACCAGTTATATTGATGATTTGATAAACAAAGCATCAAATGAACTCAAGGTTGATTTTAGAATTCAAGGAAGGAATCTAAATAGGTTAGGGCTTGATGCCAGCACAATTTTTGAAGATTTAAGAGAAGTGTCTGAACTTGAGACAATAACAGAATATAAAACAGCAGCAGGATGAGATAAAATGAAAAAAATACTTGGAGCTTGCATTGGAGATTGCGTTCATATTGCAGGTATTCATAGATTTTTGAAATTAGCAGAAAACCAAGGCTATGAAACAATCTTCTTGGGTCCTGCTGTAGAAACTGAACAAATCATTAATGCAATTAGAGAACATAACCCAGACATAGTAGGTTTGAGTTATAGATTGACTCCTAAAGCAGGAATTAAAATACTAAAACAATTGAAAAGAAGAATTACTGAAGAAGGTCTAAGTGAAAGGGAATTTATCCTAGGGGGATTACCTGAACTCGTTCAAAGAGAAAAACAAGAGGGTTTTTTTAGAGCTTATTTTGGAGGAGATGACACAGATCAAGCGATTGCTTACCTTAAAGGAGGTTTTGTAGAGGATAAATTTCTAGTACCTCCTCAAAGTATTATAGAAAGAATAGATTCAAAAAATCCTTTTCCAGTTTTAAGACATCATTTTGGTTTACCTTCTTTAGAAGAAACAACTGATGGAATTAGAAAGATTGCTGAGAGCAGATGCCTTGATATTATCTCTTTAGGAACTGACCAAAATGCACAAGCACATTTTTTCCATCCTGAAAGAATGAGTTCTGGAAAAGGAGCTGGAGGTGTTCCAGTTAGATCAAAAGAGGATTATGAACAGCTTTTTCAAGCTTCGAGAGTGGGAAATTACCCATTGATGAGGGCATATGCAGGAACAGATGATTTGATTGAATTAGCTCAGCTTTATGTTGACACAATAAATAATGCTTGGGCTGCAATACCTATCTTTTGGTTTAACCAAATGGATGGAAGAGGACCGATGGAGCTAAAATCATCAATACAAGCTCATCTTGATGCAATAAAATGGCATGCAGAGAAGGAAATCCCTGTTGAGATTCTCGAATCACATCATTGGTCTTTGAGAGATGCAAAGGATGAAGTAGCAATAGCAGCAGGATTTTTGGGTGCAAATATTTGCAAAAAGTTGGGGGTGAGAAATTTTATCTCACAATATATGTTTAATACACCTCCTCAAACAAACCAAAGAGATGATTTGGCAAAGATGCTTGCCCAAAAAGAAATGATCGAATCGCTGCAAGATGATAATTTTACTGTTTATACTCAAACAAGAACAGGACTGTTCAGCTATCCTATAGATTTAGATATGGCAAAAGGGCAACTCGCACAATCAACAATGTTGCAGATGCAACTTAATCCACATATTATTCATGTTGTAAGTTATAGTGAAGCAAATCATGCTGCAACACCTGAGAATGTTATTGAAAGCTGTAAAATAGCAAAACAAGTAATCACTAAGTGTCTAGAGGGTCAACCTGCGATGATTTGGGATCCTTATGTTCTAGAGAGAAAACAAGACCTCATTGAAAAAGCAGAATCTATAGTTAATGCGATAAAATCTATTGGATCAATACTGGATTCTAATGTTCTTTATGAGAGCATAAATAGGGAATTATTACATGCTCCTCAACTTGATTCTTATAGAAGCAAAAAAGAAAGAGAAATTTTTTCTCATTAATTTATTTTGTTCTGCGATAAGCACAATTAATCATATCGCAATTCTCACAACCCCTTATTCCTAGTTCTTTATCAACCTCTAATCCTATATTGATTGCGAATGAAACAGATTTTACTGGATTCATCATCATTGAAGTAGATAGAGAAACACCTATTTTTTCGCTATCCAGAAGACTGAAAATTTGTTTTTGACCCTTATCTAATTCCCACTGACAGTAGCCAGGGCTAAATCGACAACTGACTTCCTTTTCTTGAATTGTGTCACTTAACTCGTTTAGTATGGTCTGATTTACTTCTTCAGCCGTCTGTTCAGCAGCCTGAGAAGCTATTGCATCCAATATGACTCCTCTAGCCAATTCTCCCCTCTTGAGATAATCTTTACTTAAGTTTTCCAAATCTTTGCCAATTGTACAAATAGCGAATACAGTGATATCAGATTTCTTGAACAGAAATTTTGGATTAAGATTATTACTCTCAAAAATCTCAAAAATCCCTCTCGGTTTGATTAAAGGTTGAGCAAGTTCCTTCATTTCCTCAATCTCTTTTATCATTTTTTCTGAAGGTTTCTTCATATCCTTATCAGATTGTTTATTCTGTAATAAACGAAGAATTTCATTGTCATCCAATTTAATTTGAAAATTCTCCAGAACTCCCAACTTATTCACCTTTAACTTGCTTAGCAATTTCTTTGATGAACTCTGGGTTTGAACCACAACACCCACCAACTACTCTTGCTCCATTCTTTATGATTTGTTTAATATCTTGTGTAAAAGGTTTAGGTTCCGTTAGATAAACTGTTTTACCATTCTCAAATTGGGGTTTTCCAGCATTTGGTTTTGCTAAAATAGGAAGGATTGTTTCTTGAGAAATCAAAGGGATAAGATCTATCATTTCATCACTGCTTATTGTACAATTTGCACCAATGACATTGGCTCCAGCTTTCTCTAGATTTTTTACACAATTCGACACCGTATCTCCCATAATTGTAAAATATCCTCTTTTGGTTTTTTGAAATGTAATAGATGCAAAAATGGGTATTTTAGAGATGCTTCTTGCAGCTTTAACAGCTGCTTCAGCCTCTTTTAAATCAACCATGGTTTCAATAAAGAAAAAATCTATATCGGCGTCTGCTAAGTACCCAGCTTGTTCTAAGAAATTCTCTTCAAAATCACTAACACTTGCAGTACCTACTGGAGGGAGAAATGCTCCAGAAGGTCCAATGTCTCCTGCGATGAAACAGTTTTCTGGACAGATTTCTCTTGCAAGGTATACTGCTTTTTGATTATATTTTTCAATACTCTGACCATGTTTGTGTGCAGTTAGTTTCATTCTAGAACCACCAAAAGTATTTGTAAGAACTGCATCAGAACCAGCATTGAAATAATCCATATGGATTTTCTGGATTTTTTCTGGATGAGAAACATTCCATTTTTCAGGTGGTGTTCCCGGTTCTAGACCTTGATCAATAAGCATGGAACCCATTGCTCCATCTAAAATTACTACTCGTTCTTTAACTAGTTCAAGAATGGATTTATTATTATTCAGAAGGAAACCTCCTATCTACCTAATACTTTTCTTGCCAATTTAACAGCACTGACAGCATTTTCAGCAGAACCATCAGCACCTATTTCCTCAACCCATGTTTTGGAGATGGGAGCTCCACCAATAAGAATTTTAAACTTATCTCGGAGTTTCTTTTCCTTCAGCTGATTAAT
>JAAFKI010000127.1 GCA_021399345.1 Candidatus Heimdallarchaeota archaeon | reverse complement strand
CCACTTATTCCTAGTAAAGGAGTGATAGACACCATTAATTTCGATAACTCAACAGGTAGCTGCAGCTGTTCAAACATAAAATTCGATAATCTTATCCCTTTAAGAAATTTACTTATTTGCTATCTTTAAGGTATCAAAATGAGCTATTTTGCGAATAAGTTATATGTTAGGATTCATTCTAGAATATATGGAAGAGATTTCTTTCAAGCAATACTTGCAAAAATGTGGTCAAATGCTAGACAAATACCGCTCAAACATTGCCCATCTCTCTAATTTAAGATACAAAGTAGAAAAACAGTTTTTCGATCCTGAAGAAATGGTTGATCATTTTTATACAAACAAGAGTGAGTATTATCCCTGGCAAGAGATGCAAGATGCAATAATAAATCTAGAAGAAGCTTATAATGAGTTGGTAGGTAGTATGATGGATGCTATGGCACAGCCAGAAGCCTTTGAATATTATCTTAAAGATCAACGTATTCCTGTATTAATTATGCCTGAATCAGAGGAAGAAGAAGCAGAAGGCGAAGAAATACTTGATGAAGAGCTGGCTGATGAACTAGCAAAAACCATTGCTGATGAAATAATAGATGAAATGGAAAAGCAAGATAAAAAATGATACTATTTCTTCAATCTAGTAAGTAAATCAGTAAGTATAAGATGAGTTAATCCCCAAATTTTATAGTTTCCAACACTATAGTACATATATTCTTGATTATTGAACATTCCAGAAAGATTATTTTCGGGAAGTAATAATTGTTTAATATCTGCAAAGAAAGTTTCTTGCACTTCTTCAGGATTAATTTTTAATTCTACATCTTCATTGATGAAGGCAACTAAAGGATAAACATAATGCATACTTGTAGATAGTAGTGGATTAAGGCTACCTAAAACATGAATAGATTCTCTCTTTATTCCAACTTCTTCTTCAGTTTCTCTGAGAGCAGTCTCTACTAGATTTCCATCTGATTCATCAAATCTTCCTCCAGGGAAAGATATTTGCCCTTGATGATGTGACAAGTTTTCTGTTCTTTTAGTTAAAAGTATTTTCTGATCCTTTACATAAATTGGTACCAAAACTGCAGCTAATCTGAAATTCATAGGAGATTCTAAAGATAAATCTATAGATTCCAAATTCTTTCCTAAATTAGCTGAAACATCCATGATAATCAACCAAATAGAAGAGCGTATTTTAAATCATCGAAACAGCTGTAAACCTCATTTTTCTTCTTTGTTCTGTTTACGAGAAAAAGTATCCTTTATCCAATTTTTCACATCTTTGTCTTTCATAGTTTTAGGTCTAGCACCATCAGCAGGAGACTTATTCCGTCTATTTTCCATTTGTTCTGACAAATCATTCACTGAAAGAAGCTCACCATTATTGAAATCCAATTCGACTACTTTGCGAAAGGCAATAGGTCTCTGAAAACCCATATGTACATACATCTCATCAATGAAGTCACGAGCAATCAACAACTTACCAGTATAATCGAGTTTAAGGTTCAAGTCTTGGTAGTGAAATTTGAACATATCTTTAGTTTTCATAGGTTTAACTCCATTAATTTTCTTAGCTTCTTGGGTATTAAGCTGCATATCCTGAAGAGTCAGATAATTATCATCTAATTTGTAATATAAGACAAATCCTCTCCAACAAGCTGTAGAAGCCATTTCAGGCATGATATCATAATCTAAAGGAGAAAAAGGTTCTTCTTCTTCGATACCAATAAGGGAATAAACCTCACCTTCATAAAGAAAAGAATCAGGTATCTGGCCAGTCATTTCAAAAACATATTTGACTTTTGGATATAAAAGATTTAGTTATACAGGTGGTTCAGATAAAGGATAAGGATCATTTGACATTGCATCGCCAGGGATATTATACGAACCTACTCCGTTCCAGGAATCCCAATAATTACCTTCTAGTAGGATAATATCATACCAAATGTTAGTGTCCCCATTATCTTCTGCATGAAGATTATTTGAAATAAAACTATTATGATGAATTAAACAATCACTAAATTTCAAGTATATTCCTTTATTGCTAGAATTAGTGAATTGGTTATAACTTAACTCCATATTATAGCTTCCATAGATATACAATGGTGAAGAACAGTTTATGAAAAGACATCTTGTTAGGGTTATATTAGAAACAAAGTCGCAAGTTATTCCAGTATCAGATCCAGAAAATGTGCAGTTAAAGATGCTTATATTTGAACATCTGTATAAATATATATGTAAGTACGAGCTATCTGTATACTGATTAGTAATATTCACAAAAGAACAATTGACTACGTAAATTTGCCCATATTGTGCAACATCTAACAATAAATTTACTTCATTCAGGAAGCAACCAAATTTCAAACCATTTATCGTATTATTTTCAAAAGTATTATTCTGTTCTAATATCACAAGAGGGGAAGCACATGTAATTCTGCAGTTCCAAAGTGAATTATTTACATAAAGTGAATTATAAGAACAAACCCATATACCACGTTTGCAATCTATAAATGAATTATCACTCATTTTTGAGATATAAGATAATCCAGTGTTCATTCCAGTATTACATCTTAGAAAAGAGTTGGATTGAACAGTTAGATTATTACCAGAGGATATGTAAATACCCTTATAACATTCAATGAAGACGTTTCCTTTTATGACAACGGAATCTACAGCAAAAATATGTATACCTACCGCTGGACTTGTAATTGTATTATTAATTATAGCAACTGTGCCATCAGCATTCTCGTGAAGTTCAATTGATGAGGGATCGCAATCAAACCCAATACACTCAGGAGCGCTTACAAAGCAATTTCTAACAACTAAATATTTAGTAGTATCTCCAATTTCTATATTCCCTTGTTTGATGTTTAAGTTCTCTATAATATAGGGATTTTCAAGTGTTCCATTTCCTGGAAAACCGTAACTAATGAGATCTGCATCAGATTTTATAATTATACTACTATCTCCAGAATCCTCTTTTTCATATGTAATTAGAAAGTATGAGATTGTTGTTAATACACCAATCAATAGTATAGACAGAACAATTATACTAAGAAGTTTTCTAGAGATATTTGTCATACTACTAACATAAACAATAAGGCACAAATACCTATAAATCTAGCGCCAATTTTATTGATGGGATATTGGTGGTTCAGATAGCGGATAAGAATCAACCGATCCTGTTGAACCTGGAATTTCATATACAGAATAGCCTGTAAAATCTATCCAAAAGTTCCCTTCATTTAAACTATCATCGAACCAGAGATTATTGTTACCGTTTCGATCAATTGCTGAAGAACTATCCATGAAAGAATTGTGATGTACAGTGGAATTGAAAACTTTATCGAATATAATTGCTGAATCAGAATTATTTTGAAATAGACAATAGGAAATGTCGAAATCTACTCCACTTATAATATTAATTGCCCTAAAACAGTTTGTAAATCTAGAATTATTGATTTGAATTTTATAACAATCTAGGGATAGTAATTTTGAACAGAAAGAGAAAGAACTATTGATAATTGCGATATCTGTGCAATTCACTATACTTATTTGATTAGAATTCTGCAAACTTATATTATTTACTGTAACATTTGTACATCTGATCAGAGTAAGTTGTCCTAATTCTATATTAGAAATAGATAAATTATTTTTATGCGTTAGAAAAATTAGCTCTTTTCCATTAATCGTGTTATTGATAAAAGATGAATTTTGAAAAGCATTATAATCCATATACTCAACAAAAATTATCCCTCTATGAAAGTATTCGGTTGGATGTTGTTCAACAAAAGAATTGAAGCTAAAATTGAGTTTCTTTTGATAATATAAATTGCTGGCATATGACCCAACAAAAAAGCTGCTGTAGAGAAAAGTATTTTGATAAATATTTAGTGTATTATATGTCGGATAAGAGATAATAATACCATAGCATCCACTTAAGGTATTGTTCATTACTGAACCTTCAAGTACAAAATCAATGTCAAGTCCATGTGCTCCCCCAAAAATAGTATTATTACTAATAGACATATTAGTGGCTCCTTCTATGCTAAATCCTACAGTTGAGGCTGTGATATGACTATTTTCAACAACAATAGAATTGATTTCTCTAGCATAAATACCTAATTCATATGCAGAGAAAGTTGAATTATAAATCCCACAATAAGTACTGTTAATGTTATGAATAGAGATAGCTATCCAATTTGCAGAAATATCACAATTACGAATTTCAAAGCATGAAGTTACATCTTTAATAACTAGCCCATTAGATCTGGTTGTATCGAAACTCAAACCTTCAATTATATATGGATTCTCAAGAGTTCCATTACCAGGATATCTGGCTAAATCTTTATCTTCATCAATTAGAATTTTTGTTCTTGGGAATCCACCACGAAGGTTCATCGTAAATATTATTATACCATATAATGCACCAATTATTGAACAGATTACAATCAGAATAATTATCAGAGATTTAGTTTTGATTTTCATACATAGCAACTCAGCACAGTAAAGATATATCAATATATCAACATATTGACACCTAATAAATCTTTCGGTGACTCTTAAACAAATAGTAGTAATATCCTTTTCGACGCAAATTTTAATTACATAGCAGAAATATCTCTTTTGAAAGGAAATGTTAGAGGATGTAAAAATTCGAAATTACAAGGAATCTGATAATGCTCTTTGTCAGAAAATGTGGATTGAACTAACTGAATATCATCAAGAAATTTATGAGGATTCTTCTATTGGAGGAAATAATCCTGGTCAAGCATTCGACGAACATTTAGAAAAATATGGGGAAGAAAATATTTGGGTAGCAGTATTGGATAATGAGATAGTAGGGCTGGTTGGTCTAATTATTAAAGGAAAGGAAGCAGAAGTGGAACCCATCATAATAAGCACAGCTTATCGAAAAAGAGGTATAGGGAAGAAATTACTACGATTCATAATTAATAATTCAAGTGAGAAGGGAATAAAATATCTATCCATAAGACCAGTAGCGAGAAACAAACATGCTATGAAAATATTCAATGAAATGGGTTTCAACATAATTGGACATATTGAACTATTTATGAGTTTAAAAGAAAAAGAATGTAAAAGATGGAAAACAGGTATAGAAATACACGATATTCCATTTGATTATTGATAGAAAAAAAAGTTTAGAATGTAGCTTTTATTTCTTCATCTAATTTGTGTACCTTTTCTTCAACACCTTCAACTAGGTCTTCAAGTTGTGCATACATTTTTTCTGCGTATTCAGCATCTTTGTTTTTTATCCAACCGAGATTGATTTCCACATTGTGCATAGCTGACTTGAGACCAGTTAGAGCACAAAGAGCGCCTACTGCAATATCTGAAAGGGCTTGCTTATTCCCTTTAGTTCCCATCTCAATATGAAGATCTATTACTTCTTTGCAAGCTATACAAGTGTCTAAAGGTACCTCAGCAGCTGTCTTGTACTCTGCTAAGATTGTTGCAGAACGAGCAGCTTTCTCTTCTTCTGTATCTTTAGGCATTCCGAATGCTTTGATTACACCACTAAAAGCGTTAGCATCTTTATCTGTTAACTCAGTAAGCTTAATGCGAAGCTCTTCGGTTCTATTCAATTTTTCTTTGAAGAACTCTTCAACATCCTTGTAGTCATCCTTACCTATTGTAAGTCTAGCAACCATACTACCTAATGCTGCACCCATAGCTCCAGCAATACAAGCTGCTGCACCACCACCAGGTGCAGGAGCATCACTAGCTAATTCGTCTAAAAATTTTGTTACTACTTTGTCTATTAGCATTTCACCCATTTTATTCACCTTTTGAAAAAACTCTTTTTTCGATTATTTGATCTCTATCAAAACTATTCAATTGTAAGTAGAATTCTGCTGCATCTAGGAGAGCATCAAGAGGAAGCATTCCATAAACTTCCGATTCAGTAACATTAACACCGAATCTTTTTGCTTCAGTCTTCACCATTTCTAACACCCTATGTAATGGGGTTCCTTTGAAATTGGTTATATTCATACTGACTTGAACAACTCCACGTTCTTCAATATTCATTGCTCCAGCTTGAATATACCTTAATCCTCCACCAGAATGACGAATATTTCTAGCTATTTTCTTAGCAACTTCCATGTCATCAGTATCTAGATAGACATTATATGCAACTAAGAAGTTTCTAGCCCCAATATTTGTTGCACCAGCTTTAGGATGTGTTTTTTTAGCTCCAACATCTGGGAAGTAGTCCTCATTTGTAGCTATTTCTTTTTTCAGTTGTTCATATTGGAATGTTTTTGTTCTATAACTCTGAAGTACTTCTCTAGCAGGAACTTTTGCAGCTGCTCCATAGAAATAAATGGGTATTTTTAGTTCTTTAGCTATTCTTTTTCCTAGTTTAAGAGCTAGTTCTGCACATTCGTCTAGAGTTATATCAGAGACTGGAATGAGGGGGATAACATCTGTAGAACCAAACCTATTGTGTTCTCCTTCATGTTCATTCATATCTATTAATTCAGTAGCCTTCTTGCATCCTTCAAAAGCAGCATTAACACACTCTTCGGGTTCACCAATAAATGATATAACTGCTCTATTATGATCAGGATCCATCCTGCTATCTAACATAATGATTTCTCCACCCTTTTGGATGGCATCAACGATTTGGTCAATAATCTCTTGATTTTTTCCTTCGCTGAAATTAGGTACACATTCAACCAGAGGCATATTTTCACCTTGCCCTATTTTTTGGATTTGAACATATAAGTTTTAGTATTAGTGCCCAAAAGAACCAAAAAACTGCAGAAATAGAAAGAAAAGGAAGAGAAAATTAAAGGCTTTAAATGACTTCTCTCAGAATGCTCATACACTCATCAATTTCTTCTGGAGTTACATTGAGATAAGGTCTGAAACGGATAGTTTTTTCTCCACAACCAAGTATAAGAAGTTCTTTAGCATAAGAATCTTTTCTGATCTGGTCACTCATTTCAGCTGATTCTAGATCAAATGCAGTGAACAATCCTCTTCCTCTAGAATTGGAGATTTTCTCTGGAAAGTCAGCTTGTAGTTCTTTTACTTGCTTTAACATATACTCACCCATTTTAGCAGCATTATCAACAAGATTCTCCTTTTCGATGATTTCGAGATATTTGGTTACTCTGAAGATATCAGTTAGATTTCCACCCCATGTAGAGTTAATTCTACTGCTTTCCTCAAAGACATTATTTTCAACATCTTTGATTTTATCAGATGCTAATATTCCACACACTTGCATTTTTTTACCAAAACAGAGGATATCTGGTTTTGCATCTCCAAAGTGTTCATAAGCCCAGAATTTACCTGTCATTCCAACGCCAGTTTGGATTTCATCATAGATTAACAAAATGTCATGGTTATCTGCCATTTTTCTAAGCTTTTGGAAGAATTGTGGACGGAAATGATTATCTCCACCTTCAGCTTGTATGGGCTCAATTAAAATACAAGCAATATCATCACCATATTTTTCGATAGCATCATGTATTTCCTGACAGCTTTTCTCTTCAGCTATAACAATTTGTTCAAAATTATCTTCAATTGGAAAAGTTACTTTAGGATTAGATACCCTAGGCCATGGGAATTTGGGGAAGTATTTTGTTTTCTTGGGATCAAAAGTATTTGTTAAGCTTAAAGTATATCCTGTTCTCCCATGGAAAGATTGCTCAAAGTGGATTACTTGACTTCCTACTTCATCTTCAAAACCTTTAGAAAAGTTCTTTCTCACTTTCCAATCAAAAGCAGTCTTAAGTCCATTCTCTACAGCCAAAGCGCCACCTGAGATTAGGAAAAGATTTGGCATATCGTTTGGAATTCCTACTCTGCTAAAAGTTTCCACAAAATCACCCATTTCATCAGTATAGATATCTGAACAACTGGGTTTATTTACTGCAACTTCTGCTAATTGGTTTAGAAAATCCTTTTCCATCATTGCTGGATGATTCATTCCAACGGGTGATGAGGCAAAGAATGAAAAGAAATCAAGAAAGGTTTTATCATTCTTTTTATCAACTAATCTGCATCCATGACTTTTCTTCAAATCAAGTACCAAAGGATAACCATCAACAAGCATGTGTTTTCCTATTTTTTCTATAGCATCCATTTTAAATATCCACCTTCATGAGCAAAGAAGTTCGTTTATTATAAAAGGTATTTGCCATGTAGTTGTAGTCACATTAAACGTATTGTGAATCAGGTCAAGAGTTAACTGAAAGTAAGATATTACAGGAGTTTTTATAGCAAAGTCCAAGGAGAAAAATGATGACAAAAGTGCTAAGAGTGGAATGTATAGAACTTCCTTTTTACCCAACACTGAGCAAGCTCTGTCATCAAGTCAAAAATCTCTATAATCGAGCAAACTTTCTGGTAAAACAAACGTTGAACAACAAAGAAAGACTACTTCAATATTATGACTTGAACACTTTACTCAAGGAAGAAGAATGTTATCGAAACCTTCCTGCTCATACAGCACAACACACTCTCAAACTTCTTTGTAGGAACTGGAAAGGGTATTTTCAAGCAAAAAAAGAGTGGGAAAAGAACCCACAAAGGTTCTTTGCTGAACCCAACTCACCAAGATACAAAGCCAAAGACGGGGAGGTGGTAGCGATATTCTCCAACCAACAAGCCAAGATAAGGAAAGGATGGTTAATCCTTCCTAAAAAAGTAGGCTTTTACTACAAAACTCGCTTGACAGCTAGCACTCGACTTAAAGAAGTGAGAATCATCCCAAGAAGAGTAGGATACACACTCGAGCTAGTCTATGAGAAACTTCTTCCAAAACAGAGAAAGAAACTTATCAGAAAAGGGGCGATCGATTTAGGGAGTATTAACCTCGTGACCTTTGTTGATAACCTTGGCAATCAACCAATTGTTATCAAGGATCACGGAAAAGGAATCAAAAGTATCATTCAGTATTATTTGAAAATCCAGACAAAGTTAAGAGAACAATATGTCCAGCAGCAGAGAAAGCAATTGAAGCAACAGCAAAAACTAATCTATGGTCAAGCATATCATCATCTTCGGGAAAAATTTAGAAAGAAACTCAAGAATGCTCTCCACCATCTAACCAAATACTTGGTTGATTTGTGGTTGGAACGAGACCTACAAGAAGTAATCATTGGGTATAATCCCATGTGGAAACAACAGGTGAATTTAGGAAAAAAAGTCACGCAAATGTTTGTCACAATACCTTTCATGCAGATTATCAATCAATTGAGATACAAAGGTGAGGAACAAGGGATACATGTCGATCTTATTCCTGAAGAATATACATCCAAAAGCAGTTTCTTAGATAATGAATCTCCTCAAAAACGGACGGCATATGCTGGCAAACGCTCCTCCAGAGGATTGTTCACCTCTTCTCAAGGACACAAGATCAATGCAGATGTCAATGCTGCGTATAATATTCTGGTCAAAAGCGATCCGAAAGCTTTACCTCAACGTAAAGTGAACGGGGTAGGAGGATACGTGATGTATCCACATAGAGTGTGTGTAGACCCACAAGGAATGAAACCCACATCGTCTAAAAAATATGCTCAACCATGTTTGGTTACTATGCCCGCATGACAAAAACTCATCATAAATTGAACTGAAGGAACACGCAACCTCTATCTGAAATTTAAAAATAATTATTTCTTTCCTCTAAATGGCTTTCTCACTAGATTTGCAAAACTCGATAAAGCATAATGTGGTAATTCTCTATAGGATGAAGGAAATAGCTTCACTTCCTTCAATGAAAGGAATATGAAACCTAATATGAATCTCATAACAGTAACAAAGGCAAGAGCTATGGTAAGAGAAACTTCTTGCGAATACCAATTTTCTAGAACTTGGACCATATATCCTCCTAATAGAGTTCCTATGAAGTAAAATACTCCTGTAACCAAACCCAGAACACCAAAATATAACCCACCATTTTTTCTAGGTATCATGTCTAATATGTAAGCATTCACTCCAGCAAAACTTAGATTGAAAATACTTGCAATAAAGAAGTGTACCAAATAAAGATGCCAGATTTTAGTAGCAAAAATATACCCAAGAGGGAAGAGAAACAAAATCATACGATTAAGGATGATGAGCTTTGTTCTTCCAAACTTATCAGCTATTTTAGCTCCCAATAAAATAAACAGAATGGAAGTCACAGCGAAAATTATCTCTAGCAAAGCAACTTCAACAGCTGTTGCATTCAAAATATTAATCTGTTTAAGACTAAATAATGGCCAAGAAAAAGTCCAAAAAAGTCCAAAGATTGAATATAGGAGCATAAATTTTCTGAAAGGTTTATTCCTAAAAATTTCTTTGATTCCATCTTTCAAATTTCCATCAGTTTTTTCAAATTGCACTCCTTCCCTTCTTAATGGCTCTTCTATCTTTCTGAAAGGAAGTACTGCTATAATAGAAATCAAAACGCCTAGACCAACAGGGATAAGAATATACTTCTGATATTCGATGTTTTCTCCAAAAGCAAAAGTAAGTATTACTCCTGTAAAAAGAGTAGCAACCATACTGCCAAATGATCCAAACCAGAAAACGCGACCAGTAAGTTTACCTCTAACCTCTCTTGGAAAAAGTTCATTCTGTAAAGCATTCCAAGCTGGGTTACCTAAACTTAACAGGATGTTAACAATTGCTACAATGAGAATAACAAATTCAGGGGCCTTAACCCAATAAAGAAAAGCATAAGGAATAATCCAAGTGATAGTTGAAATAACTATGAAAGGAATTCTTCTTCTAACCATATCTGAAAGGCGTCCAAAAAAAGGGTCCAAAAATTGTCTTAGAAGGTTAGCTATTGCTTGAATCCAACCCAAGATTCCAGCTGATGCACCTAAATTTAACGAAATAAAAGAGACAAAAGGACTTACAAGACCATTGGACACATTAGTAGCGATAGAACGAGAGTAAAGAGCTATTTCCTCAGCTCTTTCAATTTCATGATCTGTGTCATCTATAGAATCACCTAATGGTAAAGGTTCTAGTAAATCTATAGAAGAATCAGAATCAGTCATGGATAAAAAGAAATTAACATGTAATTCTAAAAGTTTGTGTTAAAAATATTGTGAAGTCTCTTCCTAATTATTCTCGAAAAAAAAGGAAGAATTAGTGTCAAACTAATTCATTTTCTTTTTTCTGACTCTGAAAATTACCGGAATAACTAAGAGTACTACTAATGAGACTAATGGAAAACTGGCTAGTGCTTTATTCTTCGTTCCTACACTGAACGTAATTAATGCTGTTACAAATTTGTCTCCAAGACCATTTGTCGCTTGAATATAAAACTCAACCAAGGTTTCTTCTTGATAGGATGAACCTATATTACTAGTAAAGTAATTATCTTTCTCCTCAAGCATTGTAATTTTAGGTTTGACGAATCCATTAACAGAATAATAAAGTTCTGAACTTGTAACAGTTACACCTGTATCATAATCTGCTTGAAAAATGATCTTCTCACCAACTTTATCATGGTTTTCTACTGTGAGTTTTAATTTTGGTATTTGAATATTACATGCATGTAGCCATTCTCTAGATGCATCTAAATCATGATTATATTTAATTATATCATGGTAATAATAGTATGCACTACTAGGATAAATTGGACAGTGACTTATCATGTTCTCACCATCAAAAAGAACTGCATTAATTTCATCTCTATCAATAGCATAACAGATAGCTTTTCTTATACCAATGCCTTTTGTATACTCTTCTTTACCAGGCTCATTCAAGTATTGAAAGTTATTAACACCACCAATGAAAGGTCTATTTAGATTAAAAGCTAGAAAACTCATACTGTCTGCTAGAAAGGATTGAACAGAGAATTTTGGGTCAGCTTGTAGTTGTTTTCTTGTAGTTGGTTCAGCAGTTAAATCAACAATATCCAAAGACCCTAGCTTAAATTCACCAATTCTTTCTCCTGTAGGTATATGAGCAATATTGATGGTATCAACAAATGGAACTTCCCCTGTCATCCCATCAATCGCTCCTTTTCCAAACCAGTAAGGGCTTCTACGTAATACAGTAACTTCAGAAGTTGAATAATCAAGCATATACTTACCACAACCAAAAGCACTTTCACTATATGCTGACCATTCTGGAGTTAGATAGATTCCTGAATATAGACCCTTACATCTTACTCCACCTGAAGTGTAAGAAACTGTTGAGCTAGTTGAATTTAGATAGAATTCAGGTAAAATATCCCAAGGCAATTTAGTCCAAAAATCAGCATAACTTTCAATTTCAGGAGTGTTTGGATTTCCATCTATATGTATGTGAAACGATAAATCATTAACAGGATCAACATAAATATTTGAGATCCAAGAATGATATCCTGTATCAACACTCACATATCCATTAGCCCAAGCAAGATACGTGAAAACAGCATCTTTAGCGGTAACTTGTTGATTAATACCATTACTATATTCCCCATACTTCAATCCTGTTAACAAATTTCCAGTAGAAACTGAACTTAAAGGACCAGAACTAGCAGTTCTATCTCTTGTATCATAAGATGGATTCCAGTACAAATCATCATGCATCCAGAACTGATAATGAGATTCATCAATTTGTTCCCAGTCATATACAAGACCTGATTTTAGAGGGGCATAATCTGGGCTATATTGAACAATTGGTTCTGATGAAAGATCCCATACTAACTCATTGGAGTACAAAGGATTTAGCTCTAACCATTTATGACTAGCAATGTTGAGTTCATCTAAGCTTTGTTGACCTTGATGTAACCCAATATAGCTCATATAGGGTAGTGAATCAGATAATCCCCATCTAGCATCATATCCCTGGGTGTTTGCCCACAAACCAACATAGTTTCTTTGAGAAAAGAAAGGAAGCATAGGTACTATTTTATCCATAAACATTTGTTCCCAATCATAATACAGCTGTTGTCTTGCATTTGGGTCAACTATCGTTACACCATAGTTTTGCATTTCTTCAGACATATTTCCATAAGGAATATTTTTGTTTAATCCAAAAATATTAAGTCTCCCATCTTTCGTATAAACATCTCTCATGTCTGGAGACGCCCCACCTCCACTTATTGTAACATAAGCTAAATCAAAATCATTTGTCACAAGGATTGTATTTTCAAAAACAATCCATTCTTCTATTATTACTTCTAAACCAATATTAATTTCACTTAACTGTTCAGCAATGTAATAACCTATATCAGGTCTTACTCCTCCGGAGTGTGTTTTAAAAACCAATGGAATTCGAAGATCAGTTATGCTCAATTCTCCAACTACTTCATTCAAATTTACAGAGGAAGATAAAATGAATATACAAAAAATCATTGTAACTAGAAAAATTGGTTTTCTGTTTTCTTGTGCTGATTTGATAGTAAACATAATTAAGTTCTTTTTTTAAAAAATATAAGTCTTCTGCATATAAAACTTGAAAGAACAGAAAACACCTATGGAATACTTTAACTCAATAATACAAAGCTAATCCTAAGCCAAGAGAGGAAATTCGAGTGTCAGTTTTTTTACTCGGCACTGACACTCATGCATCCTCTAGGGCAAGGGGTGCCTATCGGCATTTCTACATTAGAAACATCTTTTAAATAGATTCTAATAGTTCTATCCGCAATAGATTTTGGAAAAACTTTAGAAGTTATAAATATCTATCTTTTATAGTTAAAAAATCTTGAAAAGTTGAGTAAAATGCAGGATATAAAAATACATGTAGGATGTACCGGTTTTAACTATGAAGACTGGAAATCCAATCTTGGAGGTTTTTATCCTGCGAAGATAGACAAATATGCTCTCTTAGAGTTTTATTCTACTCAATTTACAACTTGTGAGGTTAATTCTACCTTCTATGCTTTTCCCAAATTAGAAACAACAGCTAGATGGAACAAATCTTTACCTGACGATTTTGTTTTAACTGCAAAAATCCCCAAATCGATTTGCCAAGCTGATAATCTATCAGTTGTTGAGCAGAATCTCAAATCGTTTCTACTCATCATGAATCCTTTGAAAAAGAAACTTGGACCTCTTGTTATGCAACTAAAACCTAGTTTTGAAAAAAATGCTTCAACAAGAGATCAGATTTTTGATTTTATATCATTCTTCCCACACTCAGATTATCAACTAGTGATAGAATTTCGACATAACAGCTGGTATAATGAAGATACATACGATCTTCTTAATGAGAAAGATATAGGTATTGTCAGTTCATATCTGCCCTATATCAAATTTAATCTCTTTGAGGAAGTAAAGAAAGATTATTTCTATCTAAGAATAATAGGTTCTCATAAACAGACAATAGGACTTGGTAAAGAGCTAAAAGATAGAACAGATTACATGGAAAAAACTGTAGACCAACTGGCTGATGCGTATTCTAAAAACACAAACAAAAGTACTGGATATGTTTTCATTAACAACCATTTCTCGGGATTCGCCCCCCCAGCAGCAAGAAAATTCAAGGAAATACTTGCAGAAAAAAATCTTATTCCTATTGAGCCTAAAAAAACTACATTCAAAGGTCAACAGAAACTAGCAGATTTCTTTGGATAATAATGCAGAAACTCTTAATCCAAACCGGATAAGAAAGTATAAATGCAGTACTAGAAGAATTATGTTGAACTCAATCAAGTTTTAATAAACCTGAGAAAATGCGAAAGGAAGAATTCTTTTGAAAGAAAATAATGTCTATCTCCATTCAATAGCTACAGTAGTTCCTGAGAAATTCTACACACAGAAATTTGCCTTAAAATATATGAAAAAGATAGTCGCAGATACAACCTACAAAAAAGTTTTTCTTAACAAAGTCTACAAAGGAACTGGTATCATAAAACGACATACAGTTATTGATGATTATGGAAAAGATCCTAGCGAATTTACTTTCTATCCAAAAAATAAAACTCTCAGACCTGAACCCACAACTAAGCAAAGAAATGACCTATTTGCAAAGGAATCACTTAGGTTGGGAAAGCTAGCAGTTGAAAAATTATTTAATTCAAATCCTAGATTTGATAAGAGTAAAATCTCTCATGTTATAACAGTTTCTTGTACTGGCTTTGATGCTCCAGGACTTGACTATTACATTGTTAAAGACTTCGAATTGAACCCGAAAATAGATAGATATATCCTCGGTTTTATGGGATGTCAAGCAGCTATCAATGCCTTGAAGTTAGCTAAGAATATTTGTCTTTCTGATTCTAAAGCAAGAGTCTTGATTGTTAATGTTGAATTATGTTCAATTCATTTACAACAATCATTCGAATTGGACCAAGTTATTGCCAATGCTATTTTTGCTGATGGCATTTCAGCTGCTCTAGTTTCTAGTGATGAAAATGACTGCGAAGGAAGTAAATTTGTTTTACGTGATTTTGCTACAGACATTGTACCAGGCACAGAAGAAGATATGGCTTGGAATATAGGTGATACTGGATTTGGTATGAAACTGACCTTAAATGTACCTAAAGTGGTTCAACATAACCTAGTAAGTATTTTGGAAGATCTCTTAAAGAAATCAAACAAAATAAAAGATGACATAAAAATATGGGCCATTCATCCGGGTGGAAAAGCTATTCTGACCAAAGCTGAACTAGCCTTAGATTTAACTCCTGAGGATCTTGATGCTTCATATCATATTATGAGAGAGTATGGAAATATGAGCTCAGCTACAATAATGTTTGTGCTGGAACGTATTTTGAAAGACGAAGAGAAAAAAGGTCTCTTATTTGCAACGTCTTTTGGTCCAGGAATGACAATCGAAACTGCGTTGATGGAAAAAATCTAACTAGAGAGATAAAATAAAACTAAGGTAATTCTTTAAACCTTAATTTTCTTCCAGAATTTCTTAGCAGACTTATTACCACCATAACCTAACAATCTCCCAACATAAGGCCATATAGGATTGAATATAGGCATATTCATAACTATCCAATTAGCTACTTTATGAGGCCAGCTTGGTTTATGGTTATACTCACAATCAGATATACACACACTGCAATCTCCACCATTTTCTATCCAAAACATATAACAAGTGTCTACATTGACATACCATTTCTTCACTCCAGGATTATTGCTTATACTATGTGTTTTATAGGATGTTTTTTTATCAAAGGAAATTGATGCACTTGGGCATTTCTCAGCACAGGTCATACATGTTTCACAGAAACGTTCAACTGACTTAGCAAAACGATAACTAGGTTTGTCAGCTACTAGAGGCATATCTGTTAGTATTTTTGCAACTCTCACTCTAGGTCCATATTCCTTTGTTATTAACAAACCATGACGACCGTATCCTCCAAGTCCTGCTTCAACAGCTAATGGAACAGACAGACCTAGAGCATTTCCAGCAGGGATTGCTTCATAACCTAAATTCTTGATGAAGCTTGATACTAGTGTTCTTACAAAAGCTATTTTAGAATACCCAAGTCCTGTAGCTATTCCACCAGGCATCTTTGGAGATGTATTAATTGCATCTAGATCCATTTCAACTACTATGACTATGACATTTTTTATTTTTTCAGGAATTACATATGCTCTATCCATTCTATCGTGAGTGTAAATCCACTTCGGATCAAACTTTGCTACACCTATCAGATTTGCTCCATAGAATTTGGAAACTTTCTTCAACCATTTGGACATCTCTTCGGGATCTTCAACTTTGTATTGCTGTGGTTCTTGAACGTCATAATTGACCTGTTTAACTTTGGTTTTATCCTTCTGTTCTTCAAGTTTCTTTTTGTTTTCTTCATCCAATGTCTTTGGTCTTTCCTTCTGAAATTCATGCATACCTACAAGATTTTCAATTGACCAAGCAGCATCGACTGCAGCTAATTCAATTTCAGAGTAGCCATCTAAACCAATTTCAATTCGTTCTTTTGCTTTTCCAAAAATAGGCTTCTTGAATCCTTCATACTCCTCATCCCACATTCTACGACTGAAAATGGTATATTTTTCGTTGAAAGGCTCATAAACATCTTCATTTATCTCAAACACTTTCTTGTCTTTTTTTCTTTGTCTTTCTTTATCTTTAGACTGGAGTGTTTCCTTAGTAATTTTATTCTTGTTTTTCAGAACAACTTCTATGGCATCAAAAGGACAAGCATAGACACATTGTAAACAATTTATACAATTACTTTTGTTCATTTCAGCTACTGTTTTTTCAACTTTGATTGCAATTTTTCCTTTTTTATTTTGAGGACAAACTGACACACATTCATGCTGACATTCATTAGGATTGCAGATTTCAACAACTACTTGAAGGCTCATCATGCAAATGGAAATTTAGAATAAATATAAGTTTTGGTGAAAGAATGACTATTTAGTACCATTTATACAAAAGTAGTCTTCACCACGTTTTTGAATTTTATTTTCATCAGTCATTTTTGATAGAAGAAGAAGAACAAGATTAACTGCACTATCTCTCCATTCAAAATCAGAGTTTTCAAAAACTGCATTAATAAACTCATCCAAAGTTGATTTTCCTTCATGTATCAAGCGTAGAATGAATCCTTCGTATTTCTTAAGATTCTTAAGATTGAAATTAATAGCTCCTTTCACATCTATGATAATATCACGATGACCAGAAAGAGCATATTTTAGATTTAGTTTTGATACTTTCTTCAAACTGCTTAGGAAATCTGAATATGCTTCATCATATTTTCCAATTGTACTAATAATACCTTTATGAAGAAGACTTCCTGAAAACAATATTCCTCGGGGGTCATAATATCCCAATTGACCTTTTGTATATCCTGGTATTCCCACAACAGTTAGCTCCCATTTCTTCAAACCTAGTGGTTCATATGATCCCAAATAGATTTTCATACCTTCCTTAAGATAGGAATTAAAAATTAAACCCTCTTCAGACAATTCTTCTGCAGTTTCTTCAGAAGCGAATAAGGGGATATCAAATTCCTCTTTAAAACGAAGAGCTTGATTACAATGGTCTACAAGGTGATTTGTTAATAGAACTCCTTCAATTTTGTCTATATTCTCTTCAACATATTTTTCAAGAATTTTAATAGCTTTGGATGTTGTTGAACCAGGATCAATAATATATTGTCGTTCGTTACCAACAACATAAATATTGCAGAGATTGAAGGGGGTTCTTGTAGGAGCTGGAGTCTCAAACTTCAATATTTTAGGGAGTATACTCATTTTGAAAAATCTTGCTTCTGTGGATTCTTTATCCAACTCCCTAGCAACATCTACAAGTTTTTTCTTTTCATCGTGGAATTTTGTAATGAAAGTCACAACAATTGGATCAAAAAGACTTTTAATCTGGTTATATTTTCTTACAATTTTGCTTGATTTGAACCACCAGTTTCTATCCTCCAAAACTATATCTTTCGAACGTGTATATTCTGAATATTGGGATAGTTTTCCTTTTTCGAAGATTGAAGATGTTGGAACAATGTAAAGGTAGGAATAGCTATCTAAGATGTCTTCGTTAACATTTACTTTATGCCTTCCCCAAGGAATCATTGAACTGAAGAAGGTCATTAAATAAGCAGGATCCATTTTCAAGATTTTTTGTCGAACATCTGTCAATAAAGGTACAGAACTTAGCAATTCTGTATCTTGAATCAAATCCCTTTCTAAGAGAAGTCGTAAAGCTGTTACTTTGTCTGGTAGATTATCAGAAATATCACCATGCTTCTTTTCTAGTTCCTCAGCAATCTTAAAATCTTGAGCTGTGATTACAGAACCAATAGGCGTCCATGTATTAGGAAAAGCAGGCATATTTTTACCTCTTCTAACGAGATAAAAATGATATCTACCTCTAAAGATTCTAAAAACAAGAATAGCTATTGTTCTATACTCAGACATCTGACGAAATAAGTGGTGATTACTCATTATTTAACTTCTGTTGTCCATTATTGAGTAATTACGCGATTTATATACGCTCAACATCATGTGAAGCTGACTCTGCACGTCCAGCAGTTGTTATTTTGATAAACTCAGCATTAGCTTGCATCGCTTTGAGGTTAGTTGCACCACAATAAGAGATACCACTTCTGAGTCCTCCAACAAGTTGTTCAAGAACATCTGCTGCTGATCCACGATAAGGTACAACAGCTTCTACTCCTTCAGGAACTACACTCCCCATATCTAGCTCATCGAAAGAACCTTTTTTCTCTCTAGCTTCTCTTCCTAAAGTAGCGCCCAAACTTGCCATTCCTCGAACGACTTTATAGCTTCTTCCAGATCTCAAAATGGTAGTTCCAGGACTCTCTTCTGTTCCAGCGAAAAGACCACCAATCATGACAGTTGAAGCTCCTGCTGCAATAGCCTTAGTCAAATCTCCTGAGTTGCGTACACCGCCGTCAGCGATGATAGGAACATCAAAGTCTTTAGCAGCTTTAGCACAATCCATAATGGCTGTTAATTGAGGAACACCGCTACCAGTAACTATTCTTGTAATGCAATTATGAACTGCTATTCTGTTAGTCAAATACGAATTGTCTTCATCTACTTCCAGATTATAGACGAATGTTTCCTTGTTTTCTTTTTCAACAGAATGAACTTTCAGATAGATATATGACTCATCAGCCCAAATTTGCTGAGCAGATTTGGTCACTTTCAGATACTCCTCACTTGGATAAAATGTATCCATAAATCTATCATATTGGGAACCTGAAATAATGATTTTGTAAATATCTGACCATTTCTCTTCTCTTTTCTTCTCTTTTGAAATAGTTGGTAGAAATCCTAAGCGAATAAGAATCTCAGACATTTGAAAAGCAAGAGATGCAGATACAGTTTTGTATGTTGCTTTTCTTTTTTCACTAATGCTTCCATCTCCATAAAAGGCTCCTTTAATTAAATCAATCAAAAGATAATTTTCTTGTTCAAAAATAAAACTTGGAAATTTCTTGTTTTTTGAACCTAAAGGAAAGATTCTTTCAAAGAAAGAGGCAATATAATGAGAATAAACTCTAACTTCTGCTGAATTTTTAGTTTTATGATATCTAACTTTTGTATTAGCATATCCAAAGGTTTTCTTAACTAAAGTTTTTACATCATTATGATAATCAGTTTCATCTTTTGAAAAACCAAAAACTAGTTGTCTGTTGTTTTTTGCTCCAATAACATAACCTTCAGCAATAAAATATCCAAATAATCTCATTAAATCTTCATTTAATTCTATATAACGATTGATAATTAGTGGATCTATTGTTCTCTGATAATCAACTGAATCAAGATATTCATTAACTTCTTGGTTTAAAATCATATCTTGAGACTTACCACCTTTAACTATATTGCCTATAATTCTTTTTGTTGTTGAAAAACGGATAGCTAAATCTATAAAAGATTCTTTGTTTGGGTTGAATCCTACTTTGTTTGACCACACTTTTCTATTATCAAACAAACAGTTAACATAATCGGTCAAGTCAAATTGAAGTTTCTTTGTTTTTCTTGCTATAGTCCTAGGAACAACAACCAAATCTCCACGTTTAAGTGATGAAGCTTCAAGCCATTCTAAGCCTAGATTATGTTTCTTTTTATCAAAATAATATTTAGAACCGAACTTCTTTATCTTCTCTTCATCAGAATCGAAGGAAATTGCTAAAATTGGATGCTCTGAGGTGATTTTTATATTTCCAGGAGAACCTTTGATGTTAATATGGTAAATTTCCCCACTAAATTTCCGGGTATATTTCTTTGTAACTGAACGCTTGTTATTTCTATGAGTAACTACTATGTCTCCTGGTACTACATCTTTGATTCTCTTAACTGAATAATCTGACATAGTAATTAGAGTGTCACCCTCGAGACAAATACTTCCAGGTCCCACACCTACTTTAACTGCATCACAACCAGCTTCAATGAGAGCTTTTGTTCCCTCACTAGTAGCCACATTACCCGCAATAATCTCTATATCACTAAAATTCTTTCGTATAGCTTTGACAGTATTAATAGCCAAATCTGAATGCCCATGAGCTATATCAATAACTAGAGCATCAGCATCAGCATTGACAAGTTTTTCAGCTCGTTGCAGATAATCTCCACGAACACCTATAGCAGCTGCAACTAGTAATCGTCCTTTAGAATCTTTAGAAGAATCAGGCAAGACTTTACTTTTTATAATATCTTTAGAAGTGATTAAACCTTTTAGAAACCCTTTTTCATCTATTAGAGGTAATTTTTCTATTCTACTCTTTTGAAGATAATCCTTAGCTGATTCAATTGTTATATCAGGAGCAGCAGTAACCAGATCAGTTGACATTAAATCAGAGATTTTAGTTACCCCATCTTCTTCAAACATAATATCTCGAGTTGTAAGAATACCTACTAGTTTATCAGAGGGATCTGTGACCAGAATTCCAGAAATCCCTTTGTCTTCCATCATAGCTCTAGCATCGTCTAAAGTGTTTTCAGGTTTTAAACGATAAGGGTGATCTATTCTAATCATTTCTGAACGTTTAACCTTAGTTACTTCAGAAACATGATCCTCAACAGACATAAAACGATGAATGATTCCAATAGCTCCCATCTGGGCCATAACTATAGCCATCTTACTTTCTGTTACTGTATCCATGTTAGAACTTACAATGGGTACATTTAATTTTATATTTCGAGAAAGATAAGTAGAGGTTTCAACATCTTTTCTAGATGTAACAGAGGAGTGTTTTGGTACTAAAAGTACATCATCAAAAGTCAATCCTTCACGCATAATCTCAATCCAATGAAAAAATCCATGGATATTTAAAAGGGTTGTTTACCAAGATTGAAATTTTGCAGAATGACGTAAAAAACATTAGTATTGAAATTCGTGAGATATTATATCTAATTTATCACTAAATTGGTTAAAGGTACATTTTATAAGCATCTAAAATGCAGATTCAGTGATTACGATGAATCAAGATTATAATACTCAGACTTTTGAATATGCAAAAAGTAAGATTTCTGAAAGTGCAGATAAACTGTATAGATATATAATTTTGGCTACAATTATAGGGATTGCATTAGTCGTTATTCTTGCAATTACACTTTTTATAGTTTTAATCCCCTTAGGATTTTCAATAGAAGATTTTAATCCAAACAATATCTATGAAACTGGTGAAGCCATCATTGCTAGTGGGATATTATCATCAGGGATAGTTGCATTTGTTTTTCTGGGAATAGCACTTGTTGCACTGATTGTAATTCTATTTATGAGCTATGTTCAATACTACCGTTTGGGAACAGCATTCAGCAAGTTACATCAAGCTGAAAGAACACTAGAGACTACTAAATACATAAGTTATGGATTTTATGGATATATCATAGCTATTATTGCAGGAATGTTTACACCAGGAGTTGCCGGAACCGTTATATCAATTGCAGGAAATGTTTCTCTTGCTGCTGCAGCATTTCTAATATACCAATTATTTGGTGAATACAAAAGTACAGGAAGATTCCGTGGAAAACCTTCAATGTATCTTTTTATTGGTTTAGCAGTGAATGTTGTATCCTCTATATCTTCAATGTTCAGTACTTATGGTTCGATAGGAAGTTTAGTTGGATTTATACTAATGTTACTAGGTTTTCGAGATCTTAGTAGAGACATAAGAATGGTCGAACCACAAAGTAGTCAAGGAATGACAGCTCAAGCAGCTCCTGTTGAAAGTTACAGTGAATCAAAACCCACAGCTGAACAAGTAGAACCAGCTCAGGTTAAAGCTCAGTTTTGCTCAAAATGTGGTGCAAAAGCAATGGAAGATGGGAAATTCTGCCAAAGTTGTGGAGCTTCACTCTAAGATTTTTCTTTTTACTTAACTTTTTTTTTCTAAACAATACCAAAAAATTTGTTTACAGAGACACATAATTTTACGGAATGATGTAAATTAGAATTCAAAATTAATTAGAAAATAGAAATAAGGAAGAAGGAAAAATAAAGGTTTATTCTCCTATAGTAAAGAGAAATATTGTGTGAATTTCTTAATATATTTCATACCTTTGATTTTCAATTTTCCTGTTAGGATTGCTTTTAATGGTTTCACTTTTCCTACACCTAAACCCAGAAAAGTTGATCTTGTAGTGATTAAAACACCATCTGTTCCCTTTGCAAGTTTCTTCAAATCACTCTTGGTATACTCTATTGGAGTAAAGTTCAGTTTCCCTTCCTTGATAACTACCCTAACTGCAAAGGGATCATCTTTTGCTACTAGTAAGATAGAATATTCATCCTCAGAGTAATTTTGTGCAAATTCTTCATTTGTATTCAAATCTTTAAGCATTGAGTAGATTATTCCAGCAAATCCTTTGTAAGGTTTCAAATCCTCATAAATAGGTAGAACCATTTCCATTGTCTTCTTAAATCTAACCAAAACTTCGTCAATGATTTTCTCATCCATTGCTGTTGAAAGCATAAAACCAATAACTCCTCTTGATATCCCATATAAACCATTTAATGGCATTGCAATCCTTAGATAATTAGATAGCTCTAGATAAGGTATAGTATTGAAAGAAATTTCTCTTTTGTTTTGAGCAACTACATCTGGAAACTGGATGTAAGTGATTGATTGATAACCACCGATATAGCAGTCTACTCCAAGTCCATCCATTATCTCACGAAGACCTTTTCTAAGTCTATCACCGAGTTTACCTATTCTTTCTACTTCCTTTTCATCATACATTTCTAAAGCTGTTTTACCTGCCGCCATAGTAAGAGCATTCCCACTGAAGGTCCCAGAATGCATGACAAAGTTCTTTTTTGTAGGATTGAATTGTTCTATAATCTCCCTTTTACCTCCAAAAGCACCTACAGGTAATCCTCCACCTATGGCTTTTCCAAGAGCTGTAAGGTCAGGAGTTATGCCATAAACTTTTTGCATTCCACCAGTAGATAATCTGAAAGTGATTACTTCATCGAAAATCAATAGAATATTATACTTCTTTGTTAATTCCCTCAAACCTCTAAGATATTCAGAATCTGCTAAAACTCCTCCTGCATAACCCAGAACAGGTTCAATTATTAGAGCAGCTATTTTCTTATGATGTTTTTTCATAATTTTTTCTGCTGCTTCTAAATCATTAACTGGGACAACATAAATGTCCTTCAAAACAGACTTTGGAATACCTTTTTCTACACCAGGTTCTGGCATTCCTTCATTTAATAGAGCTGAATCAAAGTTTACACTAACATAATCATGTGAACCATGATAACAGCCATCCATTAGTATGATTCCGTCTTTACCGGTATAAACTCTAGCTGCTCTCATTGCAAACATAGTTGCTTCAGTTCCAGAATTACAAAATCGAATTTCTTCAATTGATGGAACACGTTCACATAGAATTTTAGCTAATTCATATTGACCTGAAGTTGGAGCGTTATGAGCGGTGCCTAATTTTGCTTGTTTCTGTAAAGTTTCAGTTATTTTTGGATGAGCATGTCCATGAAGAAGTACAGTCATGTTGTTCTGGACATCAATGTATCTATTTCCATCAACATCTTCTAGATAGGTCCCTTCTCCTTTTGTAACATAAAATGGGTAAGGATAGAAGTAAGTAATGTTTCTTGTTCCACCTCCAGGTAACCATTTTCTCGACTCCTCAAATAGTTCTTTAGATTTGGGAGTCATTTCCTCATATTGCTTAACGATATTAGCTTTAACTTCTTCTAAATCATGGGAAACCATTAAATTCATTCCAGCTCGCTTATCAATGAACGAAGAATAAATTACTCTATTATAAATTTTTATCAAAGGTAAATCTTGCAAAGAAAGAGAAACAATTCTGAATTCTAGAACAAGTGATATTCGACAAAAATAGAACAGATTGTTTAAATATTCTCTTACTATAAATTGTTATTTAGTGTAAAAAAGATGAAGATAAAGGGACTATTACTTTTTTTAACCATATTCGTTTTAATGATTCCAATTCTGAATTATGAAAATGAGTTAATTATTGTCCAACTAGAAAATAGAAGTAATGAGATGGTTGGATATTCAGAAACATACACCCCACATGATTCTATTATCATTCACTCTAATGAAGAATTGTTGAGTTTGGGATTACCTGGTGATGGTTCAAAAAACAATCCTTTCATCTTTCAGAACCTCGAAATAATTGGTTCTATGTATGGGATTTTTGTTGAAAATATAACATATAGTATTTCAATATTAAATTGTAATTTTGATCAAATAGGATACGCAATTTCTTTAGATGATATGTCTAGCTCAGATGTAGAAATATCAGGAAATAATTTCACCGATTCAAATTCAGGTATATTTGCTTCTTATTGTCACTTAGCTAACATAACCAATAACTTATTTACAAATTGCGATAATGGGATTTTTTCTTCTCGTAATCAGGAGACTATAATTAAAAACAATCAAGTATTAGGTTTTCGTTTCAGAGGAATTCGTGTTTATGGGTGCTATGCAGCAGATATAAGAGATAATAAGTGTGAAAAAGAAACTTATGGATATTATCCTGGAATCCTTATAGATGATATCCATCCCTCAACATATGTTGCAGGTAATAATTGCTCAGGTTGTAGTTTTGAATTACAGAAAATTCGTTACGATATAGGTTTTGAGAACATTATAGTAGAAGATAATATTGTTAATAACAAACCAATATTGTTTTTACTTAATATTTCAAACACTCAAATCGATACCCCAGACTATAGTCAAATATTTATTTACCTTTCTGAAAATATAACTATTAAAAACCAAAATTTTATAGAAGTGAATATGGGTTTATCTCTATCTGAATGTTCAAACATGACAGTTGAAAATAATAACTTTTTGTACAACGAGAAAAGGGGTTGTCAAATACAAAATGGATATAATATCGTTCTGAAAGATAATATTTTTGAAAATTGTTATATTGGAATTTATGTTGATGAAACATCTTTTTGCTCTATCACTTCCAACAACATCTCAGATACGTATATGGGAGCAATATCTTATATTTCAAAAAATGATTATTTCAACTTAGAAAGAAATATTTTTGAAAATAGTAGTTTCATCATTGGAAATCTATATTTTGATGCCCCTGTTGGATTATCAATAAATGATAATATTGTAAATGGAAAAGAACTAGGCTTCTTCTTCAATGTTTCTTATTTATCTTTGAATGCTCCAGAATATGGACAACTTATTTTTGTACGTTGCAATAATATAATTGTAAGTTCACAGGAAATAAGCAAGGTTTATGTATGTATAAGATTGGTTGAGTGTTTAAACATCTCAATTTCTGATTCTGAGTTTTCCAACTCAAAGCTAGGAATTTATCTAACTAAAACAAACTCCACTAATATAGTGAATTGTAATTTCAACGAATTAGTTGGATCAGTAATGTTTGATTACTCTAATTTTAATAAGATTAAAACCAGTACGATTATTGGTAGAACTGGTTTCAAATCTGTAGGTGAAGGTATTTACTTATCATATGGAGTTTACATATCTTATTCAGATAATTGTTCAGTTTCAGAAAATTGGATTCAAGAGACAAATATGGGAATACAAGGACATCATTCTGAAGACAGTTTGATATCTTATAATACTTTCACAAATAACTTAGATTCTGGAGTAGACCTGGATTATTGTAACTTCTTTACTATCCATCATAATAATTTCATAAACAACAACCAAGGAAATATACAAGCATATGATGATTCACCTAATAATCAATGGTATGATGAAATAACAACAGAAGGCAATTTCTGGTCAGATTATAGCGGTTTAGGCCCATATGAAATTGGTGGTCTAGGGAATGCAATAGATCCTTATCCTCTAATGATACAAATTCCAGAGATTTCTAGAATCATCAGTATCTCAACAATAGTTTGTGTCATTGCTGTTACATGTTACTTAAAGAAAAAGAAGAATTGAAGCTCACAAAGAGCTTTATTCTTGAGCTGGAGGTGGTCCAGTTGGTTTCCACATCCAGATTTTAAGTAACCAGATGGTCACTATAATTCCTGCAAGTGCTATACCAAATGCTAGTGCATAAGATTGACCAAAAGCAACCAACCATGCTTTTCCCCACCCTGGGGCGAAGTGCATAGCTAACCAGGGAACTTTGATAAAAGATACAAGTATTGCAATTTCAATACATAGAAGTGCATCTACAATTAATCCGAATCCCCAGAATTTTCCACTAGAGAGTAGTTTTTTCATGGGTTGTGTTCTCATCGCTAACCCGAAATCATATTTCATTACTTTTTCTGCAAAAGGTCCTATACCGGGTAGAAGTGGTACATTTTTAATCTTAATGCCATTGAAACCAAAGTGAGCTGCAAAGAAAGCTACTGGTCCAGCTGCTACGAGATTTAATGCAAAGTGTTTTGCTAGATCTGCAGGCCCATATACAATTAATGCCATAACTAGTGACATTGGAACAGCTATTAGGATAGTCATGAGTATACTTATCCACCAGCTTCTGTATTTGGGATTGAGTCGAAAACCGATAAATGGACTCCGAGGGAGTCTAAATCTTGCTTGAGAGACTGTCATATTTTCACCAATTTAGTTAGTTTAGTTAAATCAAAACAGAAAAGCAAAATCTTCCCAAAGAGGTTAATTCTAACTTTTTAAGCCATGTCTTGATTTGTTCAGCGTTTAACGCTAAACATAATTTAGCAAATTCGTATAAATACTTAGTAAAAATGAATTACTAAGAAAATTAAGAAAAATCTTAATTTCTTAGATAGTCTTTTAGTTAAACTAAAGCTCCTAGAAGATACGCTATAGTGCCAATTTGCATTACCAAGAATATAAGTTTCCTAAGTTTTACAGTATTTTCTTTTGTTTGATTTCTAAACAGTGATATTGACAAAATAATATACCCAAGTATAGGGATGCATATTAGTGCAAGAAAAACATAATCAAAATAGAATCTCGAGTCAATAAAAACATAAAATGGCAGTGGGTCTAATACAATAATGACAAAATAGGTGAAAATTGATAGTATAGCTGCTTTCTTAGTTCCAAATTTGTTAGGAATCGTTATTACACGTCGTACTTTATCCCCTTCAATATCAGCAATATCAAACATGATTTCTGAGCCTAATCCTATGATGAATCCCATGATAGCGAAATAAATTGTAATAGGTTCAAGAAATGAATCAGATATTAGTGAACCAAACAAGATTGTTGCTGAATAACTACCCGCAATTAGAAGATTCTTAAATAGAAATATTCTTTTCAGACCAAGACTGTACAAATAGATTATTGAGATACATGTAAGAGCTAAGATCATTGCTGGAAGATTCAAAAAGATTGATAAAATAACAACTGTAACTAAGAATAATATCCCAGTATATAGTGCTGTTTTTCTAGATATTAAACCTAATACTATTGGACGATCTTTCCTCTGGTTTTCTCTATCAATTTCAAAGTCGAAATAATCATTGATTGCAAGCGAACCTGCTGCAGAAAAGAAGATGATTAAAAATGCAATTAGAAATTCCCACTGAAAACCTGTTAAATCTTCAGCTAAAATGCCAGAAACAAAGAGTCCAATGGTTGCAAATAAACATAATTCCACACGAATCAGCTTAAAAAAGCCTTTTAAAATGCTAATCATATCATAAAAAGTCTGAAGAGAATTTTAAATTTAACTCTCAAAAAAAACAATTCTAGAAGAAATACAAACTCATTGCTGATATAAATAATTGCAAGGGAAAGATAAGAAAGAAAATTCACAAATATTCAGGTTTTAGAGAATATTTTTAAACTGTCTCTCTAATCTTATGTGATTCTTAAAAGAATCATTAGGTGAAAATATGACAGAAGAAATACATAAATTCACAAAAATTTGGTTTCTTGTTGCAGGTTTTACAGCTTTAACTTTTTCCATAGCATTCTTTTTCTTATGGGATTGGTTCTTTGTAGGCATTCAACAATGGCCATTTAATGATACAGCGCTACCATTGATCTTTGGAGGATCTTTAATCTCCTTCGGTATCATGAATTTTCTTTCATTCTTCAAAGCTAAATGGTCAACAGTAAAAATACCTCTGATCACTATGTTAGTTTGGGCGTGGTCTGGTGTAATAATCATGCTATATGTCCAATTTGGAATTCCAGGAATACATGCTTGGAACTGGTTAAACACCGTATCATATATTCTAATAGGAGCAGGGTTTATAGTGGCCTTGATTCTGGAACTTAAAGCAAGAAAATCTGAATAAATATTAAAGTGAAATCATTCACTTTCTTTTTTTCTATATAATAGAATAATAAGTCAAAAGAAGGAGAATAAAAGAAAACTACTTGTAGGAAATTCCTAGTTTTTCACTTACACCATCAAGCATTGCTATAACCATTTTATCAAATGGAAATTCAGGGTTCCAATCCCATTCTTCACGAGCAACACTGTCATCAAGGCTTTGTGGCCAAGAGCGAGCAATTCCATCTCGGAAATCAGGTTTGTAAGTAATCTCAAAATCAGTAATATATTCTTTAATAGCATTTGATAGTTCTTCTGGAGTGAAACTCATACCAGTTACATTGAAAGTGCGATGTTTTAATTTTTCTTCAGGAGCTTCGATAAGGTCAAAAGTAGATTTAAGGCAATCTGACATCATCATCATTGGAAGTCTAACATCTGCTCCTAAGAAACATTCATACTTCTTATTCTTGAGTGCTTCAAAAAAGATCCAAATTGCGTAATCTGTAGTTCCACCACCAGGTTCTTCAGGAGAAAGAACTCCAGGATATCTTAAACTTCTGAAATTCAAACCATATTTCTGGTTATAATAATTACCCATAAGCTCTGTATAAACTTTAGAAATACCATAGATACTAGTTGGTTCCATTATTGTAGTGTTTGGTGTATCAATTAATGGAGTAGTTGGACCGAAAGCAGCTATTGAAGATGGTGCAAACAGCTGTTCTAGATTTAATTCACGTGTTGCTTCTAGCACATTATAAAATCCTTCAAAGTTTATTTCATGTGCTAGCTGGGGATTTTTCTCACCAGTTGCTGATAAAACTGAAGCATTATGCAAAATAATATCAATATCATACTCAACCAATAAGTTTCTTAGACCAAAGTGATCTCTCACATCTAGTCTGTGATAGATTACATCTAATTCTTTGAATGTAGGATTGATTTTCTTTCTTCCTGTAGCAATAACGTTTTCCTTTCCATAACGTTCTAGCATAGCTGGAATAAGATCCATCCCTATTTGTCCGTATGAACCTGTTACAAAATATTTTTTCATTTTAGTTCACCTTATAATATAAAACCAAACGAAAAATGAATTTTAAAAATCTATTGCAATGGTATTAGAAGTTATGGTATAAGAAATTAAAAAAAGAAAAAAAGAAAAGAGATTAGTGAGTTAGTTTCCTTTTCCTTCTAAGTGCTAGATAGACTGCTGCAGAAAGAGCTCCTAGAATTGGTATCAGAGTTATAGCACTGAATTCAGGTATAATGACTGCATCCTCAATCTTCCACCAACAATCCAATGTTTGAACGATTCCTGTTACGACATCAGTAACTATGAAGTAAACATCATACCAACCGTCGTTTACAAACATCCAATTGACATCGAAACTGTACGTTGTCATCGACAGTACCAATTTCGATTCATTATGGGCTATCCACGAGTCACTTCCTTGTACTATTTTTACTACGAGAATAAGATCTTTGTCTATTGAATAGAGATTACTTACTCCAAATTGCATAAGGTAGTTTACCCCTGTTTCTCCATAATAACCCTGTTCAATCCATATGTCTAGCCAACCATCATCATGGATATACCAACGGCATTCAGCTATCCAAACATTTCCTGTTTGTAATTCAATTACTACAAAGTAGATATGGAATATTCCTGGATTCATGAATATATAACTCAGGTTCCACATGAGTAATTGATAAGATAGTAAAACCAAGGAATCTGTAAACAGTATAACAATTCCGTAACCCGTATCTATTCTTACTTCTACGTAAATTGGTACATCATAACTATAGTAGCTCTGTGCATAGAATTGCATCCATACTTCTTGGCCTACAACAGCATCATAGTCCTGAATTATCCAGACTTCAATGAATCCTTCATAGATGCTCCATCGACAGTACTCTACCCATTGGGCACCTGTTGCATTATCTATTACAATCAAGGTTACAGTGTAAAATCCTTCGTAGAGGAATGTATAAGGCAATGTGAATGTGTAGATACCATTAGCTGGGATTATCACCGTATCAGAAATAATTGGATCCGTATCACCACTTATCCATACTTCAACTGTTAAATCCATTTCAATTGAGTAGTAGTTTACTATCCAGAATTCCATAAGGACTTCTTCGCCAACTGAAGCTTCCATATCTTGGACAATCCAGATGTCAAGATATTCAGCATAGATCCACCACCAACAATATTCTATCCAAACTATTCCAGTATCTACCTCCGTTACGATTAGTATCACATCATAGTAACCTACCATTGCAAATACGTACCAAAGTTCAAAGAAATAGAATCCAAGTGCATCTATCAGTACAATTTCATAGTATAGTTGAACATAGTCTACTCCATCGAAAATGAGTATTTCAACACCTACAGTCTTCTCTACTGCATAGAAATTGTATATCTCAAACATCATCCATAGTTCTTGATCTAGTAATCCATAGTATTCTTGGTAAATATAGAGTTCAAAATATCCCCAATAGACGTACCAATAGCAATAATCTACATAAAATATACCTGAGAATAAATCGATAACAACTATTTTTACATCCCAATAATCTGCATAAAGGAACACCCAGTATACCGTAAAGTTATACACTTCTCCAGGAGCGATATCCGTAGTCTCTCCATATATCAGGATGCTATGCGTTGCATTAGTTATCCACACTTCAATAGCTATATCTCGATCAACAGCATAATTGCTCATGACCCAACAATACATAATTGCTTCTTCAGAAACGAAAACTTCGTATTGTTGGTAGATCCAAACATCTATGAATCCTCCATAGATCCACCATCCTTCTAGACAATATTCTCTCCATGTAATATCGAACTCAATTACATAAACTTCTACATAGAGTTCCCAAAATCCTTCATAGATGAATGTATAAAAGATTTCGTCCATAAAATACGTCCCAGCATTTATTGTCACAAGAACGTTGAAATATATCTCGAAAGTATGTGTTCCGTTCGTAATCCAAACAGAGACATCGGCCTCAATATCGATAGCATAGTAGTTGTAAACCCAGATCTGTATTCTTTCTTCAACGCCAATCCAAGCTTCATAGTTTTGCTCAATTACAATATCAATGAACCCATCAAATACTTCCCAGTAGCAATAAGCATACCATTCTTTTTGTTCTAAAATATCCATAACTTCTACAATCACATCATAAATACCTGCCACTACAAAGGTCCAATAGACTACTATTATCAGCACATCATAAGCAGCCACCCACGTGGTTTCTTCATATATTTGTACTGGACCTAAGCCGCCATCAATTAATACTTCAATATACAATTCTTTCGCAATGGCATACCCATTGTAGATGTATATCTCCATTTTAATTTCTATTCCGACTTGTGCTTCGTAGTCTTGATAAATATATATTTCAAAATAGCCATCAATAACTTCCCAGTAGCACACAGTTGTAACTTCTTGTTGATGTACTAAATCCATCACTTTTAGATTAACTAAGTGTACACCTATTGATGTGAATGAATGAGTTACATTAAAGACGTATTCTAAATAAGGAAATAATACTCTTGATTCTTGATAAATGAGGTAAACACTACCATTATCATATTGAATCCATAGTTCAATATCTACGTCAATTTCAATTCCATAAAGACTTAACACATGACATTCTATAAATGCTAAGTCATACACCGTTATCACAAAATCTTGTACAATCCATATTTCGATTGTATCTTCCGTTTGTTCCAATCCCACTTCATTTTGTGCCGGTTCAGTTACTACTTGTTGCACTTCTTGATCAGAGGGATCTTGATTGTAATTTAGAGCTTGTGCAGCTTGATTAGATCCCACAATCATTGAAAATGTCAAAAGTAGAATAATGAATGTTGTTTTCATTGATTTTCGTCTGTTCATATAAATACACACCCGTTCCGTGAGTACAACTTACTATAATGAAATGTCATATATATCTCTTTCCTCAAATCATGTAGAAACCGACAAAATTGTTTTAGATTTCAATATAGATATATTTAGAATATTGCTATGTAAGGTGTATTTTTTCTAAACACCCCCCAATCATTATCTTACCTAAACATTGTTCATTGAAATAAAATTACAATCATTATCTTCTTTCTTCACTTTGTCTATTTAAAAATACTATAGAAAGTATTAAAAAAGCCTCTGATAATTTCACTTATCTGTGAAAACTCATGGACATATAAGGTAATTGGGAGATTGTAGATGCAGACTAGAAGTTCAGAAATATTGTCTTTTGATAAGAGAGGCATTCCTTTAGTTGTGATAGGTTTACCTCAAGCAGGCAAGACTTCTTTAGTCAGACGTATCAAAACTGGAGAGTTTTTAGAAACTAAACCAACTCTTGGAATGCAATTTGAGACAGTAAGGATAGGAGATGCTCGATTTGATCTTTTTGATCTGGGAGGGCATGTTAGCTACAGACAGACAATTTGGGAAACGTATACAAGGTTGGCATATGGGGTGATTTTCATCATCGATTCAGCTGACCCTGACCAATTTGATTTAGCCAAGGAAGAGTTCTGGAAAAGTATCAATCTCAAAGATTCTGCTGATGAATTTACTATTCTTTTCCTATGTAATAAGTCAGATTTAGAAGAAAGTGTTGATCTCGAAACGATCATCAATCATCTTGAACTCTTCAAACTTGCTGAAAAAGAAAATGCTTCCTATCAGTTTTTCAAAACATCCATGAAAACCGGAGAAAATATGGAAGATGCTCTTCAATGGCTCGTAAATAATGCAGCTAAAGTTGTTGCTAAAAGGAGTATTGATCCCCATATGTTCATGCTAGCAGACATAGAAGGTTTTCCTATTTTGGAAATCGATAAGATGGATTTAGAAGAAGACCCATCATTATTAGCTGGCTTTTTGTCTGCAATTGAGAGTTTCAGCCAGCGTATTTTTGGTAAAACAGGAGTTCTACAATATCTGCAATCTGGTGATTACAAATATATCATTAAAACAGAGAACGATTATATTTATTCTTTAATCATCCATGATACGGATAGTCAAGAGGAAGCTAGGAGATTATTGGACCTTATTAGTGAGCAAGTTCAAGACATGTCTGATTTTGGTATTCTAGAAAGTATTATTACTAAAATCCTCAAAATCGATCCTTCTGAGTACGTAATGAGAAAAGGTTTTATTTGAAGTCAAAAGGGAAAAATTAAAAATCGACTAATTAATTCTCTTCTTGAAAACGATGGTACAACACTTCTTTTATCCTGAAACCATTGCAATTGTTGGAGCTACAGCTGATCCAAAGAAATTTGGTAATGCTGTTACTGTTAATCTTGTTAATAATGAAGGTTTGAAGAGTGAATTATTCCCTATCAATCCTAAATCAGATGAGATATTAGGCTTACAGAGCTATTCTTCAGTTCTAGATGTTCCAAAAGACATCGATTTAGCAATAATTCTTGTTCCTTCAAAAGCTGTTCCTATAGTCGTTAATCAATGCATTGAGAAGAAAGTCAAAAGAATCGTAATTGTCTCAGCTGGTTTTGGAGAAATCGATGAGGAAGGAAAAAAAATTCAAGAAGAAATGGCGAAGAAAGCAACTTCTGCAGGTATTAGGATTATCGGGCCCAATTGTGTTGGGATCATGAATGTCGACATCGGCATGAATGCTTCATTTGTAATAACACCCACTCAAGGCAAAGTTAGTATGGCCACTCAATCAGGAAGTTTTGGCGCTGCGTGTCTTTATGAGATGGAATGGCAAGGAATAGGTTTCTCAAAATTTGCTAATCTCGGGAACATGACTGATATCAATTTGACAGATTTAATCCAATACTTCAAAGATGATAAAGCAACTCAAGTTGTTTGTATCTATTTGGAAAATGTTGTGGATGGAAGGAAATTTTATGAGACTCTTAAAGAAATAACTCAAGTCAAACCAACAATTATTCTGAAAGGCGGGAGAACTTCAGCAGGAGCTAAGGCTGCTTCAAGTCATACTGGTTCTATAGCAACAGATTATAGTTCCCTTAAAGCAGCAATAAAACAAGCTGGAGCTACTCTATGTGAAAGTATGAACGATTATGTAACGGCTATCAAAGCATTTTCCTATTCTCCTCTTCCAACTGGTAATCGTGTAGGGTTGTTTACTAATAGTGGTGGAAGTGCAGTTCTCTTCAGTGATAACTTAGAAGAATTCGGTCTGGAATTAGCTGAATTTAGTGCTGAATTCAAAGAAAAGATTAATCCTTTTGTCATACCTCTTGTAAAGAAAGTTAATCCTTTAGATATGATAGCTGGTGCGAGAGGAGAAGAATTCTATCAAGTAGCTAAAACTATGTTTGAAGATCCTAATATTGACATAGTTATCCCATGTGTAGTAATTCCCACATTCTTAGAAATGCAACCTGATGAACACTTTAAAGGTGTAATTCGTGCTTGGAACGACACAGGTAGAAAGAAACCCATCTTACCAATTTTCATGAGCGGGAAGCTAATGGAATCAGTAAAGAAAATTGCAGCAGAAGAAAATGCACCTATTTTTATGTCTCCAAAAGAAGCAGCTTTCGCAGCTAAAGTGTTAATAGACAGAATGAAAAAATTTCAGAAGTAAGATTCAAGGATTAATTCTTTTACCTTCTCAGCATCCTCAGTATATTTGGGGTTGAGTTCTTTTCTTTTTTCCATAAAAGAATCTAAATCTTCTTCTCCCTTAATATATCCTCTTTCCATGAGTTTCAATGTAGAAAGTAAAAGAGTTATGCTTACTCTATCCTTTAAGCACTTGTGAATTAAAGGGATAGACTTCTCAAAAACTCTGTTGTTTCGAATTTTGTCGGGAGTAACCATTATACACTATTTGAGCTATAATTATTTAAAGATGTGTCAGACTGCTTAAATACCGCTTCTAAACTCAAAACAAGGTTTTTTTCTAATTCTACAACCTAAGATTAAGGAAGACTACTATTTTGATTTCCTCTTCTTTTGTCAAGTATTCGAGAACCTATGATGTAAAACGCTGCAAATGTACAAGCAAAGAGAAAAGCTATTATTCCCCAAACAAAAGTAGGCCAATCTCCATAAGCCCTTTCAATTGCTAGAAAAGCGAAAGTTAGAGATATGGTAATAATTATGGTTCCCAATGTTGCATATGATGAAAGGATTAAAACATCTCTTTTAGCTTCTTTATTACTCAGTTTTAACTACCTCTGGTTCTTCTTCACCCGCTAGTCTTTTTCCAAACTTTAATTGGTCACCTAATGGCTTAGAAATCAGCTTTGGCTTTCGTAATTTAATAATTGTTTTTGCACCTAGAAATGAAATACCTAAATCAAAAAGAACAGCTACAATCCAGAAGGCAATATTGTTTGTATAAGCTGCTAGAACAAGTATCACGATAACCAATACTAGAAGCAAAAAACTGAGTGTGGGGACGAGTAAAGGGTGATGTTGGGGTTTTAGTTTAAGCATAATAATCAGCTATTGTTTTCTGAGGATTCCATAGATCGGGTTTTCTGCAATTCTTGTATTTCCATTTTCTCTTTATGCATTATTAAGGATATCAATTTGACACTAATATAAGTTAAAATGATGAAGAAGAGCCAACCAAAAAGAATCCAGAGAGAGTATTTCCCTAATTCGTTCCACTTACCCATGAAGCTAATCAGAGAAACAAAGATGAGAATAGATCCTAACAGAAGAACAATGCTTATCAAAATAATCTTTCCCACTAGGGATTGCTTTTTAAACCTAATCAAATCAGTCCAGGATTTTTCAGACTGTTTTTTTGAGGAACTCATTGAGATAATTCAACAAATGTTTAGGTGGTTATAAGTTTTTGTAGATGATAAGTCAACAAATCATTTTGTAGATGATAAGTCAACAAATCAGTTAGTATTTAGATTTCGAATAAAGGAAAAAAAGGCTGAACTAAGGTTCAACCATGTAACTTCTCTAGAAGCTTGAGTAAGATCATCTGTTTTTCTAAAGGTAAAGAATCCTTGGAATGAGCTCTAATTGACAGAGCCTCTAATGCTTTAAATATCCAATCTAATTCTGAACGTACTAGACTATACGCCTCCATGGCATCGAGCCCTGGAAGTTGAGTTGCTATGTCTTGGAAATATTGAGAGGAAAGACCACCGTAAACTATTCCATCATCTAGATTAGCAATAATCAGATTGTGGGAGGGGATCAAACCTTTGAAGTCGTTTGTACCTATGATATCGAAGGCTTTTTCATAATTGTGTGACCATAACTTAACTTTGAGTAGTTTAGTTGGTGACAGAAAACGTAGCGACTGAATCATTGTTTCAACAACATTCCTATTTCCTGCCACAACCACAGGAATGCCTATGACTAAACCATATAGGATTTTATCTAATCCTTCAGGTAATAGTCGTCCAATTACTTCAAATGAGAGGAAATCCATGTTTCCTTCTAAAGCGCCATCCTTTGCAACGTTCTTCAGTTTAATTAGAGAATCGTAATCAGTTAAATCAGTTTTTTCGAAAATAGTAATCATATTACGTTGGATGTTAGATAGATATTCAGCTAAACAAGATTTGATTTTTTCACCTATTTCATTTTCATACCGTAAAGCTTCAAAAGCATGGAAATTGTGTTTGATTTGAACACTCTTAAACTCAGCAACTAGAAGGGGTAAGATGTTGCCATTGAATGGGGATTCAATGTCAGCTAAGATTGAAGCGACAAGATCGTTCTCGTAATAAAAATAGAGTATTTTACCCTCATATTCTATTTCTCGAGGGAAAGAGCAGACAACTTCGGAAGATAGAGCGATAATAGCACTGATTAGTCCTGTGACTAAAGCATTATCATGAATTACACTATCTGGTAGGGAATCGTACTGATACAGTAACTCCCCATTTTTTGTTGTGATAAGGATCTTCACTTCTGTCACTCCACTTACTGAGATTACATGCAATCACTAACACACCATGTAAATAACTGCACTCTGTCTGCCTTTTATTTATTAATAATACGTAGATATTAACCCCAAATAACTACAAGTATACATTAGGCATTTTTTTCTTTTAAATCGTTTGGAAAAGGTAAGTAGTATAAAATGATTAAAATTGCGACATAAATCTTATAGCACAAATGAAGTGGTGTTTTACCACCACCACCAAAAAACTCCAAAGAATATTGCAAAGAAAATAGCAGGCAATACTAGGAAGAAAATAATTAGTAGTGCTTTGACAGCTGGAGACATTCCTCCGCGTTTTTGGGGGGGATAAGCATATTGAGTTCCTGGTACTGCATCATAACTTCCTGACATACTTGAACCTTGTTGGCCTTGTTGTTGAGGTTGGTATGCTTGATACGATCCAGATTGAGGTTGCACAGGCTGATAAGGTCCAGATTGAGACTGTGCTGGTTGATAAGGCTGATTCTGAGGAGGACCTTCAGAGGTACCAATTTGCTGACCACAATTTTCACAAAACCTATTAGAGGAAACATTTTTAGCGCCACAAAATTGGCAAAATAATGAACTCATTTTTCTATCAAGGTTCTATAGCTTAAACGATTATTTAAAATCATCCTTTTGGATAGATGGAAAAAAAAAGATAAATCAACTTCATTAAATATGTTTTCAGTGCACTGTTCTACAAAACAGTTTTAAATATGTAATTGAGATATCAATAATTGGGGTTTTCTTATGTCAAATATAACAAATACGTCTGAATCTATCTCAACAGTCTTCAAAGTTACAGCTGGAGTTCTAATTATATCTACTCTTTTGGACCTGATATCTGAACTAGTTTCTAGTGCAGGACTAGTTTGGACTTGGATGGTTTTTTATTATTTAGGATTTATAGTTTTTGCTTATTTACTCTACAAAACCGGTGAAACATACCACAAAGCCAGAAGCAGTCTTAATGGAGCTATGGTAGTTCTAATCATTTCGCTCATTTTAGATCTTCTTCTCTTCCTAGGAATGTGGTTTGGTTGGTATTTGATGTTCTATACCTTTATGGGAGTAATCATGATCTTTGCTGCATCAATCCTTAGAGGAATAGCTTTCACTTTGGCACACGTTGGATTCACAAAAGTTGGTAAAAAAATAGGTAATCCAATCTATATTATCTTTGGATGGATAGATTTGGTTTTTCTAACAATCTACTGGGTAACCTATGCGCCAGTTGATGATATAGTTTTAATGGTCGGTACCTATGTCGACATTGCTTTGTTAGCAATCATAGCAATTGTATTATTTGTTAAGTCAAATGATATCAAACAAATAACTGCTCAACCTAGACATTCACCTGCTGTACCTCAATATGGTCAAACATATCAACAATATTCTACATATCAACCACCTCAGACTCAGCAAACACAGACACAACCAACTCAAGCATATGTTCCTCAAGCTGCTCAACCTGCAAAAGCATTTTGTTCACATTGTGGAGGAACGATAAGTGGCGATGACAAATTCTGCGAAAATTGCGGGGCAAAAGTGGAGTAGAAAAATATTTCCTTTTTCTTTCTTCTTATAAGTACCTATTTGTACATTTTTTGGGATTTTTTGGGGTTTAAATAAGCTGGTTTTATTTAAAGAATGAAGGATTGTAGACAAGCATCAATTGGGTGATGATCTTCGTGT
>JAAFKI010000011.1 GCA_021399345.1 Candidatus Heimdallarchaeota archaeon | reverse complement strand
TTTCCAACTTCTACACTGACAAAATGTTCATAGTATCTCTTGGTAACACCATCTAGAGGGTCAATCTCAAATTCAACAAATAAGGAATAGGGAGCATCTTCTACTGTAAAGTTCACATAGAACCATAATGGATTAGCAATTCCATCTGTTACATTGAATAGAGTTGGATTATCTTCAAATTCATCTCTAATGTAGACTGTATCAGTAGCATTTATTCTATGAGTATGCCAGAAGAGAGGGAATCCTTCCCCAGTGTATTTGTCACCGTCAACTTTAACACTAGCATATACTTTTTCTAATTCTTCTTCAGATAATGGCCCAGGATATAAATCATCCTTAAGTTTGACAGTAAAATTAGCACCTACTGGAATATCCTCATAATAATCTACAGATTTTGTAACATTCCATGTAAAAGTACCATTTTTAATCATTTTATCTGAATAGTATAATCCTTCTCCAGTTTGGGCTGAAATAGTATTAGCCAAAAATGCAGAAATCATCAAAACAACTAAACTTAGTTTTAGTACTTTTTTCAATTAATTCACCATTATTAGTAAGGGATGAAATACAAACAGCATAAGTTTTTTTAAACTTTGCCTCTTTACCCTTTTTAATATGTGAAAAATAGAGAAGAAGAAAAAAATAATCTAAAGTTTAGACTCAAGTCTCTGTACAGTGTTTTGATCTTCAAGTTCTTTTGCAATTTCAAGAGCTTTCATGAGATATTCTTTTCCTTTATCCATTTGTGAGGAAATTAAAATGCTACCAATTTTTTCGTAGATTCTCATAGAATCAAGCTGGTTATCTAGTCCTTCGAAAATTGCTACAACTGCTTGATAATCAGTAATTGCTTTGTTTCCATCCTTTGCAGCTTTGATGTCAGCTATTATTTCCTTAGTTAATCCTTCATAATAGGGGTTATTCCTCTTAGAAGATAGCTCTAAACCTTTATTTGCTATTTTTTGAGATATTTTTGGTTTATTTTCAACAGTTCCCATTGCCAATTGGTAAAACATGTAAATTTGAATATTATAAAAGAAAGATGCATCTTCTTCTTGTTGAGTAAGAAACTGAATATATTTCTCAAGCTTCTTTTCCAGTTTCTCTGCTCTTTTGTCACTTTTACTTTGTAATGCGAGTATTCGGGAACCCAGAAAGTTGTAAAATGCATTGCCATAATTTAATTCCTTTTGATAAGAATCACCTATACTCTCATATTGTTTGGAATTTTCAATTAATTCATATTCATCCATTTTAGATACCTTCTGGATATCTAGTAAGGGTTTTGTTGCATTTATTTCGATTAAATCTCTTGTAACATATTGTAACTGTTCTTTCTTGATTCTCCTAACAATATCTGTAATTCCTGTAGCAGTATAGATCTCAAAAATCTTCTTTGTTTCAGGGGAATCTGTCAGAGGTTCTATTTTAGGTAGAGATAGGAAGTAGTTCAAAGAATGGCCTTGTTTAAGTAATGTTCTAATTATCTTTAGAGATTTCTCAACTTCTTCTTTTTCTGGCAATTCACTATAATCTGCTAATAATGCTCTAGCATCAGATAGGTTCTGAAAAGCTGTTTGATATTCCTTTCTGATATAATTTATCAAGCCTAATCTGTATTTAATTACACCTTTTGATTTCGTATCTTCACTCCTCTCATAATAGGATAAACTTTCAATATACAAATCATAAGCATGGTCCATTTCAGTTTTAAACATGCAGTTAGCTAATGCAAAAGAGTTCTCCGCAAAATACTCGTCCTCACCTAGCTCTTCAGCTATTTCCCTTGCTTGGCTAAACACAACTGCTGCATCTTTTAAGTCAAAATGAATTAAGTTTTCCCCAAATTTAGATAAACTTAGTAAGTGAAGCTTCTTATCCTCTGACTTTCTTGCCTCACTCACTGACATAAGATAGTATTCTGTTGCATCTTTATGCTTTCCTTGGGCAGTTATGAGAGAAGCTATTAGTGATGCAATCTTTGATGTAACATAATGTGCTTCTAAACGTCTTCCCTCATTAAGCAAATTAGCTGCTTCATTTAGCGCATCAGTTGTTTCTCCATCTCGAATTTGAGCTATTAAAGTATCAAACTTTTTCTCTAATTCCTTAGTTTCATCAACTATTTTATCACCATAAGTTATGATAACATCAGATTGAGCAAGGCCAACATCTTGATCTTCAGGTAGTTCTTCTAAACCTTCAAGATCAGACACTACTTCCATGTCTAAACTGAATTCTTCCATTTTATCAAGATCTTCATATTCTTCTTCTTCTTCTAGATCTTTGACACTTCGTTCCTCATCCATCGTTTTCACAATAGTTTGCTATAGCTATAACAAGAATAGATTTCATTCTTATATTTATCCCTAAAAATCTCAAAAAAAGCTATAATAAGTTCAGACAATTATTTAGAATTTTGAAATTTTAATTCGATTCAAATGGAAATCAACTATTTATTTATAAATATTTAAAATTGTTTATAAAATACATATAAACGTTTTATCTTATTAATGACAAGATATTTAAATAGATATACAATATGTTATATTAGATAATTTGTTTCAAAAGTGAAATTTAATTGCAAAAAAATGAAGATAGTGTGATTAGTTTCGCAAGAATTTTACTGAAGTAATTCTGTGACTTCAAAAATTAGTTTCAAAATTCTTGGAATGATTTGCAAAAACTCTGCATAAATCTATACTTTATGATTACTAAAGTAGTAAATAATGTATATTACTTTGTCTAAAAAATATACTCAATGAAAAAGAGGATAGAAAAATGAAAAATTGTAAACATGAGTGTCCTGTCTGTAAAGAACAATGGGAATGTGATTTTCCCTATAACTCTGAATATCAACATCTTCAAACTACAATTAGCTTTGGTTATTATTGCAATTCTTGGTGTCCTATTTGTAATTCTGATGAAAGAGATAAGCAAGAGGAGTTATTTAGTTACACATCTGAAACAGGATATTTTAAGGGGTTAAATACCTATTCCGTATCTGAAATATGATTAAATAAAAAAGTGATTATATAAATAGAAGACAAGGAGATATTTACTAGTCAAATAGGTCCCATTTTCTGCAACGGCTTCCCCATCGAGCTCTAAGTATTGAGTAGACCAACACTATTTCTTCAATAGATCTTTGAGTGTATTTACCCACAAGTCCAGATCCTTGACTTGCCAGGCTAAAGAATCTGGTTCTCCTTCATTGTTTGTAAAGGTTAACTTGAGAAGAGGTTTAGATTTAGTTTTACCTAAATGCCATTTTGGAGTGCTAATTCCATGAATATGGTCAATTGGAATGTGAAAATCTTTTTTGGGAACATACATTCCAAAATATACCTCTTTTTCTGTTAAAAATAGTAATCCCATTCCTCTAGCTTGACCTTTACCTTTTGATTCTTGACCATAATTATTAGCAGAAATAGGACCTAAAAGAATGGATTGATCCCTCATGTTTTCAAGAATAGCGTATTTTCGTTTCTTAAACATATTCTGCTCTCCAGGTTCAAATAATAGAACTAATCTATTAAATTACTCATTTGAAGGAAGTCAAATTTTGAAGAAGATAGCTATATTAATGGTCAAGTATACTAGCAAACAGCCATTTACGCTGATTCAACCTAAGAATTTCAATCTAATTGAAGTCTGTCAACCTGGAGGTTGAAGTTATGTCTGAATGTAAACATGAATGTGAGAAATGTGGAGAGAAGTGGAATTGTGATTTTCCTACCTACTCTGAGCATCAACATTATGAAGAAGCTGTAGAACAAGGGTATTACTGCAATTCATATTGTCCAATTTGTGATTCTGTAAATCGTGAAGAAACAGAAGGTATTTTCGATAAACTTCACGTTTCTGGTTATGTAAAGAAAAAATAGTATTTTGTTCTATAAAACAAAAATAAGAACTCATTATGTTAGCTAGTTTAATCTATTAAATCCCACTTCCTGCATCGACTCCCCCATCTAGCAATTAAAGTGTCATTTCTGCGTATTTCAACAATTTCACATATGTTAGAGCACCCATCACACTCAAAACCAGAAGTTTGGAAATCCATTTCTGAAATATCCCAGCTCTGAAAATTCGATTTCTTGGGTCTTTTCATTGCATCTTCCTGAGCAAGAATTGCTGCACCAATAGCACCCATCACTGCATAGTTTTCTGGTACAATAATCTCTTGTTCCAAATATTTCTCGAAAGTTTCTTTCATACCAATATTAGCTGCTACTCCTCCTTGGAACATTATAGGTGATCTAATGTCTTTTCCTTTCCCAACATTATTTAAGTAATTCCTACCTAAAGCTTCGCACAAGCCTTTGATAATATCTTTAGTTGGATGACCCAATTGCTGTTTATGAATCATATCACTTTCTGCAAAAACTGTACATCTTCCAGCAATTGAAACCGCATTATCGGATTGCAAAGCTAATTCTCCAAATTTCTCTATAGGGATTTCTAGTCGATTTGCTTGCATATCTAGAAAGGAACCAGTACCAGCGGCACAAACTGTATTCATAGCAAAATCTACAACAATCCCGTTGCGAATAATGATTATTTTACTATCTTGTCCGCCTATCTCTATAACTGTCTGAACATCAGGGTTATAGTGTAAAGAAGCCAAAGCATGAGCTGTTATTTCGTTTTTGACTATATCAGCACCAATTATTACACCTGTTAATTTCCTCCCACTTCCAGTTGATCCAGCACCTGTTATCGTAAGCTCCTCTCCAAGCTGATCTCTCATTAATTTGATTCCTTTTTGAACTGAATCTACAGGTTTACCATCTGTGCGAATGTAGACTGATTCAATCAATTCCTTTGAATTGTCGATAACTGCTAAGTTGGTACTTATTGATCCAACATCAACACCAAGAAAATATTTCTCTTTACTATCAATCATTTTTGTTATCTCCTATAATTTTAAAAACCATTTCCATCATTCCTTTTACGTTCTAAAAGATCAACAAATGCTTCTAATCTAGTTTGAATTCCTGCTTCTCCTGTATGTTCATCTAGAACCAATGAAAGTACAGGCATATCATGTTCTTTACTCACTTGAGGTAAAATACTCCTAGAAATAATCTCAGGCATACAAGTGAATGGATACAAATGAATTACTCCATCCCATCCTTTTTCTTTATATTCAATTACAGCCCCCAGAGATTCCCTTGTTTTACCTCCAAGAGGATATCTAACATATGGTTTTGCATGTTTTATACAAGCTTTATAATGCCACTTCTTGAAAGGATTCATTCTTTGACCTAAATCAATCCATCTTGTAAAAGTAATAGGGGTTTCAGTGATAACACCTATATCGTTTAGCCTTCTCATTATATCAAGATTGATCGCAGGTTCTACAACAGCATATAGTTCTCCAACAACACCTACTTTTAGGGGTTTAGCTTCTGTATCAATTTCAACTTCATCATCAAACGTTTTTCGAATAATTTTTGGAAGCATTCGGATATTCTTCATCCCCTCTGTCTCAACTACTTGTCTGTAAAGCTTATGTGCAACTTTGTATGATGCACCTTTTTCAATTTCAACAGCCCCATAGCTGTAGAGTGTTTTGTCTATTTGGTCAATGTATCTGTTCTTAATCCACCCAACTCTAAATGCTTGAAAAGCTTGAACCGCATTCACATTACATGCAAGTTTTTTGAAACTAGTAAAGAATTCAATTTTATTAAACCAGTCAAGATTGATTAGATCAAAATCATATCCTAAATCATCAAGAATAATTTTGTAGAGAGGAGAGTAGTACCCAAGTCTACAATAATCAACAAAAACTGTTGCTACTATTTCATAGGCTCCTTTTTCAATGACTTCAATTATTGATCCAAGAAGCATTTTGAAAGGAGTACAAACGAACTCTGAAGAATGTTGAGAGCCTAACTGTTTAGTTCTATAAGTTGGTTCATCGGGAACAATAATATCATCTCTTTTCATCCCTCTTGCAATAGATTCGAACACATAAGTAAAGGTTCCAACATATGGGAAAGATAATGGCATCTACTTTTTCCTCCTCAAATTCGAACTTGTTCTGTCAGAAATATAACTTTTTTGTCAATACTTCTTCTGAGCATGTCCACAAACGCTTCTATTCTTGTTCTCATTCCTGCTTCACCTGTTAACTCATCAAAGACAAGTTGTAAAAGAGGAACTTCTGAATCTCTTTTCGATAATCTAGCTGCTATATCACCTGCAATGGAATCTGGACCACAACTGAAAATCAATAAATGGATTATTCCATCGACAGTTTTACTTTCAATGAAATGCATAATAGTACCTAGTATTTCCCTTTCAAAATCAAAATAAATATCATATTCAAGTTTAGCCATCTGCTTTTCAATTAAATTTCTAGGCATTTGTTCGGAAGTGATAATATCTACTCCATAGCTTTGAAGTAATGATCGAATACTCAGTGATGAAAAGGGATCATTCAGAACATAAGAGTGACCTACAAGTGCTATCTTTAATTGTTTTTCATTTTCATTATAGATAGGAAAGTCATTTAATATGACTTCAGAATTTTCCCATTTTCGAAGTATATTCTCATCAATAATCATGGTTTTATTATGAAACTTCTGAGCTTTGAAAGCCCTACTAATGGCTCTTATTCTTACAAAAGGATTCTTTCTGAAAATCTTTCCTAATCTAAAAGCTCTAACCAAAAGACCAATTCTAGTATGTTTATCCATACCACGATTATAATGAGGCATAAGAATCTCAGGTAAATCAGGAATCATTGATCTCAATACTTCAGCTAAACCAATGAACTTTGGACATCCAACATATTTCTTTTTACTACCACCAAATCTAGGAATAAATAAGTAATCAACTTTATCTTTTAAGGCCATAGCATGACCAAAATATAGTTTTGTTGAGTAACAATCCTCATCTGGTGCAAGCCTAACTGCAACATTTTTAATTTTCTTTGTTGTTTCGGGAGAAACAATGACCTCAGCTCCTAATTGTTCAAAGAAAGTTATCCACAAATCTGAAAACTTGTAGTACAGCAAAGCTCTAGGAATACCTACTCTTAGTTTTCTTTCTGGATTTGTTATCAATTTCACCTCAAGGCTTAGGAATATTTCAGAGAATAGTTAATTGCTAGAAATTTAAAAACATTTTGTGTGATAATGCAGAATTAAATCTGAAGAAAAATAGAATGACAGAGATTCTATGTTATGATGTGTTTTTGTCATCTTGTCATATTAACAAGATAGGTTAATATCTTTCTTAGAGTTCATCATAAAGGGTTATGCAACTGTTCCATACTCACTCTGAGCGGATACATCACGTATCCTCCAACCCCGTTCGCTGTGCACTTAGGCAAAGCTGTCGGATCGCTTTTAACCAAGATATTGTAAGCTGCATTGACATCAGCATTAATCAAGTGTCCTCGAGCAGATCTGAACAACCCCCGTTTAACTCTTCTCCCCATATATCTGGTTTGATATTGGGGAAACTCGTTATCGAGAAAACTACATTTAGAGGTGTACTCTTCTGGGATGAGCTCAACATTTATCCCTCGTTCTGCAGCTTTATACTTGAGCATGTTGATAATACGCATATAAGGGATGGTGACAAACATTTGGGTGACTTTTTTCCAGAAATGCACCCCTTGTTTCCACTTCTTGTTGTACCCAATTATCACCTCATGAATATCTCGTTCAACCCACAATTCAACTAGATAATGGGTGAGTTTGTGGATAGCATCCTTGAGTTTCATCCTCCACTTCTCCCTAAGCTGGTAAAATGATGTTCCATACCGTAGTTTGTTCTTTGTTTTCAGCTGTTGGCGTTGCTGCAGGACATATTGTTCTCTTAGTTTGGTCTGTTGTTTCAGATAATATTGTGTTAGTGATTTGATTCCTTTCCCGTGATCCTTGATAACAATCGGTTGATTTCCGAGGTTATCCACAAAGGTCACGAGATTGGTCATCCCTAAATCGATCGCTCCTTTCATTGTGTGGTTCTTCTTTACGTTTGGAATGGTCTTGAGATAGATCAGTTCTATCGTATACCCTACCCGTCGGGGGATTATGCGTACTTCCCTCAGTTTAGTAGCTGCTTTCAACCTAGTTTTGTAATAATATCCTACTTTCTTGGGTAACACTAGCCACCCATTCCTTATCTTCGCTTGTTGGTTGCTGAAGATAGCCACCATCTCCCCATCTTTAGGTTTATAACCAGGGGGACGAGGTATAGCGAAGAATAAGTCAGAATCCTTCTTCCACTCCTTTAGAGCCCGGAAATACCCTCTCCAATTCCTACAGAGGAGTTTCAAAGTTTGTTGAGCTGTATGAG
>JAAFKI010000126.1 GCA_021399345.1 Candidatus Heimdallarchaeota archaeon | reverse complement strand
TTCTATACATAATGAAGAGAATGTTCATTATACTTTTGTTCGCAGTTAGCTTGATATTTGGATCAACATCAGTTGTGAATTTGTCTGGTGTTGTTGATGGTAGCTTAGTGAAAATACAGTGGAAAACGACTACTGAAACGAATATCAAAGAGTTTATTATAGAAAAATCTTCAAATAATATTACTTTTGAATCTTTTACGACAGAAATACCAAAAGGAAGTAATTCTTCATATGCTATAATTGATTCAAATATTTACTCGAAAAATACTACTCTTTACTATAGAATAGTTGTTGAAGATTATGATGGTACTAAAATCACTTCTGAGACTATAAGTGTGACCATTAATACTGCCGGGATTTCTGCTACATGGGGCAGTATTAAGGCTATGTTTAGATAATTATTATCTGTTCAATTGTTTGGCGAGTTTTACTCGCTTTTTTTATTTCTAAGAATGAATTATAATAAATTTATAATATCCTTGCATTTGAAGGTAAATTACTATAATTTTAAATACTTGTTATAGAGCTAATTGCTTCAGCAAAATATCTTGTGTAAGTATAGAGGGAAAATTGAGAGAGACCATATTAACAGGTTCGGAGTTAAGCGAAGATATAAAGATCGAACAATCTCTTAGACCGATAGAGTTCAAAGATTTCGTTGGACAGGACAAGTTAAAAGAAAATCTAAAGATATTTGTTGAATCTGCAAAGATAAGAAAAGATAGTTTAGATCATGTTATCTTACATGGTCCTCCAGGACTGGGGAAAACGACTTTAGCTTATTTAATAGCGAATGAATTAGGAGTTGATATAAAAGTAACTTCCGGTCCAGTACTGGAAAAAGCTGCTGATCTTGCAGGATTACTTACTAATCTAAATGAGCATGACGTATTGTTCATAGATGAGATCCATCGATTAGCACCGATAATAGAAGAATATCTATATCCTGCCATGGAAGATTATTCAATTGATATAATGCTTAGCAGTGGTCCAGCAGCAAATAGTGTACAGCTGAAATTACCTAAGTTCACTCTAATAGGTGCTACGACAAAAGCAGGTAATCTGACATCTCCTCTAAGAGCAAGATTCGGTATTACTAGTAGAATGACATATTATAACGCAGAAGAGATCTATCAGATCATCAAAAGAAGTGCAAAATTACTCGATATTGAAGTTGATGAAGATGGCATAATGGAAATGGCTAAGCGATCCAGAGGAACACCCAGGATCGCTAATAGAATATTGAGAAGAGTGAGGGATTACGCTCTAGTTAAACATAAAGGCATCATAACCAAAGAAATTGCTAAGAAAGGATTGACTTCATTGGATATAGATGAACGTGGTCTTGATGATATGGATAGAGATATTATTGCTACTATGATAGAAAAATTCAGTGGTGGTCCTGTCGGGATTAAAAATATAGCAGTAGCCGTTGGTGAAGAAAGTGATACTATCGAAGAAGTATATGAGCCATATTTGATCCAGGAAGGATTCATACAGAGAACACAACGAGGAAGAATTGTTACAGAATTAGCTTACAAGCATTATGGATACAAGATCAATAAAACAGGTTTAGGACTTTAGTATTATATGTTAGAACTTTCAGATTATGATTATGAGTTACCAAAAAAGCTGATTGCTCAGAAACCGAGTAAAACAAGAGATAGTTCAAGAT
>JAAFKI010000125.1 GCA_021399345.1 Candidatus Heimdallarchaeota archaeon | reverse complement strand
TCAACCCATGTTTTGGAGATGGGAGCTCCACCAATAAGAATTTTAAACTTATCTCGGAGTTTCTTTTCCTTCAGCTGATTAATTAATTTCTTTTGACCAACCATTGTAGTTGTCAATAATGCAGATATACAAATTATCTGTGCATCAACTTCTACAGCTTTATCGATGAATGCGCTTATTGGAACATCAGCTCCAAGATCATGAACTTCGAATCCTTCAGCAGAAAGCAATGCTGCAACAAGTGTTTTTCCTATATCATGAATATCTCCTTCAATTGTCCCAATAACTACCTTACCAAGTATTCTATCGTCCTTTCCTTCCTTGAGAATAGGTTCAAAGATCGTCATTGCTGCTTTCATGGCTTCAGCGCTTCGCATTAATTCAGGTAAGAAGAATTCCCCTTCTTCAAACAAATCACCTGCTTCACGTATTGCTAAAGAAAAAGCGTCTATTGCAAGATTGATATCAATATTTTCAGATATTGCTTTATTTGCAATTTTTTTTGCTAAATCTATATTTCCATTAAGGATAGCTTCTTTACAATTCTCTGCAAAATTCATCTGCTTATCAAAATGTCTCTAATTTTGGAGGATAAAAAAGTTTGCTCCTATTGATAGTACAATTTATGACTTTTATTCATGACATGTTTTTATTGTCCAATCAATCAAAGGCTGTAGAGCTTCTGCTAAGTCTTGCCCTTTTTCAGAGAGAGAATATTCCACTTTTGGTGGAATCTCAGGATGAACATCACGAATTAGAACACCTTCCTTAGATAGTTCAGACAAACGAGCTGAAAGCGTTGCATCACTGATTTTGTTCTTCTTCCATCCTTTATGAAGTAGTTCTCTTATCTCATTGTATCTTACTTTTCTCCCATTACTCAATACATTGATTAGTTGAATACTCCATTTTTTTCCAACAAGATTCAATACTCTTTGAGCAGGAATGAAACAAGGAAAACCATTTTTCTTGTGTGTGCATTTCACTATGGAGGGGTATTCATTAATCTTACTCATATTACTTCACAAATCTTTAGTTACTTAACATGCCGTTAGAGAGGTCTTATATATAAATACTTTCATATCTAAAGTAATAGAACGTAATTAACTAAAGCGCGATGATAACATGGACGAAGATTGTAAAGAAAAACAACACAATTGTGGAGAATTTGCTGAAAATGAAGACAAAGAAACTAAACTCAAGCACTTAAAGGACTGCAAAGAAAATCTGCAAAAGAAAATAAAAGATATTGATGAAGCTATAATGAAATTAAAGAATTAGTTTTCCTTCTCTCCTCTTTTTTTCAAATTAAGCTTATATAATTAAGGCCCAGTATTAGGAGGGCAAGCTATCTGTTGTATACCTGGTTTGGATATGGTTGTTTTTACAACTGCAACAGGATCAATATATGAGACGGATTATGTGGCCCAAATTCACTTGCCTAGAATTCTCAGCTTAGTTCGAGCAAATATTATGCAATGTGTTATCGTTTAAGAGACTGTTGTCCTTGTTCATTTTTAACAATCAAAAGTTAAACTATCTCCAACTTTAAACGATTTAACAATGTCCTCATCAAAGTAGTTGGTCATATATTCAATCGCCTTCTTACCAGTACAATGACTGAAGTAGAGTAATGGTTTATTATATTCTTCTTCAAGTTTATTGGCCACATACTCCAGTTCCTCTTGCTGTGTCAATGCTACCAAATGAGTTCCACCAATAATCATTTTAATGTCCTCATCAGGATAAATTTCTTTGGCTCGTAAGCAGATATTTAAAACTCCTGCATGACCACAACCAAGAATTAGAACAATTCCTTCTTTTGTTTTCAGAACGAGAGAAAGGTCATCTAGAAGTTCGTCTTTAACGAATTTCTTATCTATCTTGATTGTTAGTTTATCTATTTTACTAGGTTTCTCTTTCCATTCAGAAATTTCACCAATTGTAGTAAGGAAAGGTGATAACTCGTATGGTTCAGTCACTGGAGTTAAAGAAATTTTTTCTCTAATTTCTCTGGACAGTATAGGAAAACCAAAATTATATATCTTGTATTTTAGAAGAGCGAGAATTCTCAAAACAAATTTTGTTACTCTTCTCTCTTTGAAAGCATAAGGGTGAGCAATTATTTCCAAGACTGGCGCATCTCCTCTCGATTTCATTAATGCTTCAATACCAAAAGTATGATCCCAATGACCATGACTTAAAACCAGTGTATCAATGGATTTTGGATCAATATCTAATAAGTGCATATTATGAAGAAGTACCATGCCCTGGTCTCCTGCGTCAAACAGAATTTTTTTGTCCTCAAAATCAAATAAGTAAGATAAACCATCAGAAGGGATAAAATCGCTATTATCTTGAGTTGTATTGTCAACTATGTTAGTTAATTTGACTTGCATGTAATTTCAGAAGATATTTAAATTCTCTACTTATATTTTTTTCTCAATGAATTTACTAAATTGGGCTCAAAACTTATAATTCGGAAATAAAATAATATAAGTATGCATAAACTTCCTGGAAAAATCTTTAGGGTGAATAAAGCCTTAAAAGGAACTACTGTTAATGTGGAAGAAAATCGTTGTCCAATATGTAGTCATCCAATTGATCCGTCGTGGAAGTTTTGCAAGAATTGTGGATTTAAGCTTCATACTGACTAAAATGTCTCAATGTCTCCTTACTCTTTCTAATTTATCTCTATTGGCGTGTGAGAATTTCGTCTCTGGACAAAAAGACTTTTATATAATTAAGCAAACGTTATATTGTCCCGAGACGTAATTAAAAGTGATTGATATGAATAAAGCAGAAAAAAAAGGACCAGGAAGACCAAAAAAATATGCTACTGACGCAGAAAGAAAAAAAGCCTATCGTGAACGTAAAAAAGAAGAAAGACAAAGCTGGGAAAAATCACGTGTAAAACGAATAGTAGAATTACAAGAAAGAGTTGATAAAATGGAAAAAACTATTGTGAAAAAAGTCTATGATGATGACTATCCAGGATCCTCCTTGCATAGAGAGCTACATGAAC
>JAAFKI010000124.1 GCA_021399345.1 Candidatus Heimdallarchaeota archaeon | reverse complement strand
CCTTAGCTTCATGCTATCCAGAATTAGCTGAAGAATGGTATCAAGAAAAGAATGGAGAGATTTCACCTGATAAGGTCGTTGCAGGCTCAGGAAAACTATATTGGTGGAAATGTGACAAGGGTCCAGACCATATATGGAAAACGTCGTTATCTAATCGTACCAGAGTTTCAGGAGGGGGTTGTCCTTTTTGTGCTGGACAAAAGGTTTCTGTAACTAATTCCTTAGCATCACTCCACCCAGATTTAGCTAAAGAATGGTATCAAGAAAAAAATGGAAAAATTACGTCAGATAAAGTCGTAGCTGGCTCGGGAAAACTGTACTGGTGGAAATGTGACAAGGGTCCAGACCATATATGGAAAACATCGCCTCGTAACAGAACAAAGCGTAGAGCAACAGGATGTCCATATTGTAACCTAGGGGATGTTGAGATGATAGGCTATCTCTGGGAAAGAATCTGCCATCGAATTGCTCAACAGCTTTTAAGAGAAGAAAAATGGTCTTGGCAACCAATGATTGAAACTCCAGATTTTGAAGAAAAAAACTGGATAGTACCAGAAATTCTTATAGAGAAACCCGATGGATCATCTGAGATTATCGAAGTAAAAAAATCCCCACATATTTTGAAATTTAAGGATTTAGTCATATACCCTGAATATGCCAAGAAGGTTATTTTTTGGTGCTTAAACTTAGAATCACCAATAGAAATAGATTCTGAAGAGAACTTTGTTTTTATTTCGAGTGATGAATTGGTTGATCAATTGAAAAACAAAATTACAGATGGAAATAAAAGTATTATATCAAGGATAATAAATGACATTAAGAAACTTAAGGAAGGAACTTTATTATCTCAACAAAAACTTCTCACAGAGTTTATGATTGTAGATGAATGATGAAATACAAACACACTTTCGATAACACAAAAAACAATTAAATATACATAAGAAAAAATATCAAACGGCTATTTCATCATCAGGGTGTGCTACACATGCTAAAATTGTTTTTTTTCCAGTATTCATTGAGATATCTTACCTTTTGAGTTTTTAAATTTCTTCTTTTATTAATTTTGATTTTTTTCACTTTGAATTAAGTCTCTTGCCAAAAAATACTTTAAATAATCAAAACAAAACATAACAGACAAGAACGCTTTGTCTTGAGGCTATCTTAATGTATGATGAACATAGAACTCAAAAGGTTGCTCGAATTATAGAAATCCCCATTCCTATTGAGTTCTTCGATATGTTACAGGATTTGGTTTCATACTATGGGAATAATGATAAAGCAGTTTTAGAGTCTATCAAGGCACATCATAAGGAAATGTTCGGCTCATTGGATGATTTTAGAATACAGATAGCGTCAACAGCCTCCAGAGGAGTGAAAACAGTTTCTGGGATAAATACCCCTGTTACGGATGGTAGATTAGCTAGAATCATTGAGAATGGTAAGAAATTTGAACAAAAAACCCAGAAAGAGATTGAAAAAGTGGATAAATTACTTGATAAACTTGAAGATATTACTGTTTTTAAGGAATTGAAAGAAGAAATCTCTTCAATGAAAGGTATGATTGAGAGAATACAATCTACAGGGATAATCACACAAAGACCTAGAGGTCCCAAGGCAGATTTTTCTTCCTTGGAAATAGGAATTGCTGATTCAGTACCGGGATCAATGTCTCCACCAGAAAGACCCTTACTTGATGCGGTTCTAGATGGTATGCTTTTCTTTGATGATGAAGAATTAGCTGAAGATTCTGAAGAAGAAATCAAAGAAGAAACAGAAAAAAATTAATTTTATTTTTTTGATTGGTTGACTAATAATTGTGCAATGTTAGTAAAAGCTTCTTCTACTTGATTTCCAGTTAATGCACTTGTTCTGATGCTATAGTGACTTTTTATTTTTGTGTGAACTGCCTCGTACTCTTTTTTTGAAACAGCAATTTGATTTTTTAAATCTTCTTTATTACCAACAAGAACTTTGATTACATTTTTACCACAGTTATCTACAAATTCTTTTTCCCACTTTTGAACATCTTTGAGAGTTGCAGCTCTTGTTAAATCATAAACTAATAATGCTGCTCTTGCCCCTTTATAGAATGTATGTCGAATAAAACGAAACCTTTCTTGCCCTGCTAAATCCCAGATAGAAAGAGCAACCCTTGTTCCATCTTCTAAATCTATATGTTTTTCAGACGGTTCCATGCCGATAGTCATAAGGTAGGAGCCATCAAATCTGTCGTGAACAAATCGTTGTACTAAGCTTGTTTTACCAACAGCTGCGGATCCTAATAATAGGATTTTGTAGTTGTAATCTGGTTGAATTTTGGTCATTTTACTCCTCTTTTAGTAGTTTAGCTACTTTTTCCATATCCTCTATGAGACTATCTAAATAAAACTTCTCAAAACTACCTTCTGCTCTGTCAATAGTACTTAGAGAGATACAGAGATCTTCAATGGCTTCTTTGTGTTCTTTTTCTTGTTGTGTTGGTAAATAGCTCTTTATTTTTCTTAGAACTTTTTTTGCCATTCCTGAAGTGAGTTTGCGATTAATTATACCTTCTTGATAAGCTTGTACTGTAGAGCGCATCCATAAAGCCACGTTATGCAAATTGTCAATCTCATCGGGAGGGGAAATAGTGGTCATTACAGCTAAGAAAAGTTTACAAGATTAATATAATTTGTGTTGAATGGGATTAAAAGAAAACAATAGAAAAAAAAGAGGGAAAAACCCTCTCACACTCCCTATATTTACGGAGCCTAAGACTCCAGCATAAACTTAAGCTGTTTGACTAACTTGAACTGTTTCTCCAACGAGAAACTCAAAGTTGTCACGTATTGCAGGATCCAAGTAATAAAATACACTACGCATATCTGATAAATTGGACATTTTCTTAAGGATTCCTTTCTCAAGCAACCTTCTAATACCGTAACGGACAGTCCTTTCGGGTTGGCTTACTGACCCAAGGATTTGCTTCTGAGTCATAGGGCCGCTTACATCTAAGACTTTAATTATGTCTTCTCCACCGCGTGGAAGTTTTCGTCTTTTCATTTTTTACACCTTTTTGATGTTCAACCACTTGGAATGGTTGTCTTACTCTTTAGAGCTCGTCTAAGAGTCGAATTTTGTTAGCGATACTGTTTCCTAACGTTGACCCTTATAAAGTTTTGGGAGGTTCAAAACGGCTTTCTTACGGGGTTTTGGACACTTTTCTACGTATCGCTTATACGTATACAACATTATCGGTAAAAACTGTGAATTTACCCGTTTCTAATGTTCTAGTAGTAATATTAGGGCATTTTCACTTAAATAGTTTTCTCAAAAAAGTGCAATAAGATGCAAAAAAAGATAGATTTATATATCACACTTTGGCTTTTTTGCGTTTTTCAAAAGAAAAAAATGTGATATAATCAAAACTCTGTAGCAGAAAATGCTCTACTGTATTAAATTATTTTTTTCTAATTGTTTTATGTAATTCAGTTAAACTTAAAACCGTCTCATCTTTCTTTAGTTTGTGACTGAATTTAAAAAAAGGCATCTGTTGTTGATCTATGGTTCTGCTTATGTTTTAATTGCCTTTATCCTAACTTTTCTCTTCACAGCAATTATTGGAGAATGGACATTTCGTGGATTCATATTGAACTTCAGTATGTGGGGAATTATTTGGATTGTTTCAATGTTTGGTTATCCAATGTTTTTTTTAGATGCAGACCCTACTGCTTTATCTATTGATCCAGCTTTTTCCGTACTAGCTTATTTCGTAATTATAGCTGGTTTATTTATAACATATCAACTTCATGTGAAAATCATTGAGAAAAAATTGGGGAAAGAACTATCTATAGGCAAGATACTAAATATGTATTTTCCAGTTAAGAAAAGATCAACTACTGAAACTGGGGGTAAAGAAAAATGAAGTATGATTATAGAATCTTCTCCAAAAATATTTATGGAATAACATCTGCCATATTCTGGCTTTTAACATCTTTCCTTTTTGCTATAGACATAATTCATTACTTCAAGCTATATTCTCATCTTAAACAATTCAAAGTAACTAGTTTGAATGATTATTTGTATGATCTTCAACCAACTTTAACTTTAACACTAATTATAGGATTAATCTTTGTATTGGGAGCTTTACTATTCTTTGGAAACCTTGTTTATCTAACTTATAGACAACCCAAAGAGCTCTATACTTTCATATTGCCTTTAATTACTATGCTCATAGTACTAGCTGCAATCCTGCCTTTAACCCAGTTCTCTGTTGATCTAGTGTTTCAAATACCTGAACCTCTGCTAACAGATTCTGTTCTTGGCACAATGTCTAATGATCTCCTCATACACTTAAATCGGAATCTACCTTATGGTTATACGGTCTTCTGGATGCAGCTTGTATCACCCTTAATAGCCTCTGTTTTCCAATACTTGGGGATTAAGAAAATTAAGAAAGATGAAGAAGATAAATGAAGATTTAAGTTTCTTTTTCATTCACGTCGGATAAAAAACTTAATCAAATCTTTGTTTTACAGAATCATGTGTCATTTAAAATAGGTTTTCTAGTTAATCCTATTGCAGGAATAGGTGGAAAGAAAGGCTGGAAAGGAACTGATTTAATTGAAGATGCATGGGAGTATTTTGAAGGTGGGGAGAAATATTCCTTTGAAAGAGTGAAAAAAGCACTCTCCTCATTATCCTCCTCGTTACCTCTTATTTTTTATCACTGTGATGATCCAATGGGGGCAGAAATATTGGAAGAGTATCCTTTCGAGAAAGTTTTGATTTACACTCCTTCTGAAGATAGAACTGCCGCTCAAGATACCCAAAAGGCATGCAAAATCTTTCTAGAAAATGAGGTCGATTTAATACTCTTTGTAGGTGGTGATGGAACAGCTAGAGACGTTGCATCTGTAATCGCTGATAAAATACCTACTTTGGGAATTCCTTCTGGAGTAAAAATGTTTAGTGGATGTTTTCTCTATCATCCTCAAGACTTAGGTGAAATCATGGTTGACCTAGTTGCTGATGAGCTAGTAATAACTGCTGAAGATGTTATGGATGTGAATGAGGCATTATTTAGAGAAAATAAAGTACACGCCACTCTATTCGGTCATTTAATGGTTCCTCAGAAAACTGGATTAATACAGGGAGGAAAGATCTCATCATCAGTAACTTCTGTAGAAACATACGAAGTAATGGCACTCGAGCTTAAGGAAGAGCATTCAATTAATGATGGAATAGTTGTTCTAGGAACAGGAAGTACTGTTTATCACGTGATGAAAGCGATGAATGTAGAGAAAACCCTGTTAGGTGTAGATCTCTTTGAGAATGGAAAGATAGTGAATAGAGATATTAACGAAGCATCGTTATATGAATTTACAAAAGGGAAAGATATTACTATTATACTAACACCTATCGGAGGTCAAGGTTTTCTTTTGGGACGTGGGAATCAACAAATAAGTTCTAGAGTTTTAATAAATGCTAAAAGCACCAAATTTGTAATCATCTCTTCAGAACAAAAACTAGAGACTATAGATCAACTGGAGTTAGATCTTGATTCGCCAATAGATATTCCGGATATAAGAAGTGGTTATATAAAGGTTCTAATTGCATATCATCAATATAAATTGACAAAAATTAATATTCAAAACACGGATTAAATTTCCTCGTAAAACCGCATTTTCAGAGCATGAATATCATCATCATAGTCTCGTTTTATTAAATCTGTAGAGCGATGAAATTCTGTTATTTGTATGGTCTTTCTAACTTCTGAGATTTTATCTACAACCTCTCTTTTGTATCTCTCTTTTGATTCCTCTTTCTCTAATTGGTTATGGATCATATTACTAAGAATCAATGCTTTTTCGATGAATATAATTGCTGGAAAACAGACATCATAAACTGACGCCCTTAGTTCCTCATTTATACAGATTTTCAGTGACCTAGCCAGATCTGGAAGGATAACATTATCGAAGATCATTGCTTGACTTTTCTCATTTTCAAGATAGTCAAGTAATTGAATTAAATTACCCTTAAGTTCAGGTCCAAAAATTCTGAAATTTTTTGGTTTGAGAGATAACATGTTGTAATCATCATAAGCTGGAGGTTCAGTCTGCTTTACTTCAGTTTCTTCTGGAGTGGATTCCTCGATAACTATTTTCTCTTTCTTCTTAGTTTTTTTCTTTGTTTTCTCTATCTCTTTTGATAAGTGGAAAATTTTACGAAGATCAAGAAATACTCCTCGACCACGGAAGACTATGTTATGAGCTTCACCTGGCTCGTAGATGTATTTTCCTTCCTTTTCAACTACTGCTTGAAAGGAACCATCTTCCCAAATAGGAAATACAATTTTATATGCTGCTCTCCCTGTTTTATCTTCTTTTACAAATAGAGTTGCTTTTGATATGTCTTGAGGTAAGTTATTATTTTTACCTATGAGTAAGACGTTATCGATTCCAGTTCCATCTCCCTCATAGATTACAACAATTTCTGCTTTGTCAGTTTCTTCAACTGTGACTGAAGACATGTATAGGGGAAAATCATCACTACCGATATCACTCATTATGCTCATTCATTATTCTCACTATAGTCAAAAAAGCTTTTCGAAAGAATCCTTGTTCATTTATTAGGTAAAAATATAGTAAAAAGAGAAAAAAATCAATATTCCAGCTGTTTTAATCAAAAAACTCACTAAGAGTTTCTATTATATATGTGATAGATTCATCCGTTAGAGACGTAACCATTGGAATTTCAAAGTGGTTTTGTGCTACAAACTCGGAGTTTGAGCATTTGCTTTTTGAATAATCTGGATAATCAATAACTCTTGATAAATGCCACTTTGATAAATCTAAATAACAAGGTTGTTGATAGGAAAGCTTATTGTAAATAGCTCTAGATCCTATATTTTTGCTTTTCAAGTAATCAATAACTTCATTTTGTGAAAACTTTTTGTTTAAAATAACCGGCGCCATAATGTAATCAGAATGTTGATGACCAGAAAATACTTTTTGGATCCTTAAATCTTCTAGTTCGCTCAATCCCTCTCTATATTTATCTCCTGAATCATGTCTCTTTGAGAGTATTTCTTGTGCTCTATCCATTTGAACATTCATTATAGCAGCGGTCAAATCTGTCATCCGATAGTTAAAGCCTATAAAATAATGTGCATATCCTCCCGTAGGACTTCGCCCATGGTTTTTTATGCTTTTTATTTTCTCATCTAATTCTTCATCATTAGTTATTACCGCCCCCCCTTCTCCCCCTACTAGATTTTTGCTTCCATAAAATGAAAAACATCCAATACTTCCAAAATTCCCGACATGGGTATCGTCAATTGTTGCTCCATGGCCTTGTGCACAATCTTCAATCACAATTAAATTTCGATCCTCAGCTATGTCCATAATTGCTTTCATGTCACATGGGTTTCCAAAAATGTGAACTGGCATTATTGCTTTTGTCTTTTCAGTGATTTTTTCTTCAATTTTTTCTGGATCTATGTTATATGTTTCTCTGTCAATGTCTACAAATACAGGTATTGCCCCAGAGAAGAGAATTGTATTGGAAGATGCAACAAATGTAAATGGGGTTGTGATTACTTCATCCTTAGGACCGATATCCAGAGCAACCATTGCAAGGTGTAAAGCACATGTTCCATTTACGACAGTTGAAGTAAATTTTGCTCCACTAAACTTAGAAAATTTTTCCTCAAATGAACGAGCATGCTTACCTTCAACAAGATATTTGCTCTTAACAACATCTTGAACTGCTTTCAATTCAGGTTCTTTAATATCAACATCAACAACGGGGATCATATGAATCTCTCTTTTTACTATTTTTGAGTAAAATACAGTAAATTTGAATCTTTATTAAATTTTTGGTTATATCATTAGAATTTTACTTGAAGGTTTCTCTGCTTCGATAAATTAAACTTTTGATAGAAAGCATAATAGGTATTTTTCTCAAAGAAACGGTTCTTTTATCAGTATCAACAATAGCCCATTTTCCATTAACAAGAGGACCTGGATTTACTAAAATTGTTTCTTTTTGTATGTCATAATTCTGTGATTCATGAATATGTCCTGCAAAAATCAAATCATAAGGAATTTTGAGAGTGTGGTTTTGAATTAATTCACTTCCTGAATGAGTAGAACACCATCCGATATAATCCAGTTTTGTGTCCTTAGGAGGTTCATGAAATAAACCGATAAGAAGATCCTTCTTATTTTTATCATATTCCAGAATTTTATTTTCAAGTTTAATCAAGTCTTTTGATATTTCTTCCTTGTCTTTTTCACCAGGTGTTTGGAAGGGCGTTCTATATTCAGCTGGAGAACAGAATCCATACCCTACTACTAGCAGATTATCATGTTTAGCTGTTGAATCTCCTAAGTAATAGAACTGAGGACTGCTTTCAGAATATTCTTTGAAAACTTCTATAACTTCTTCAGAATCACTATTGCCATGAGTATAAAAAACAGGCATACTTGCTTTTGAGAGTATTTTGAAAATTTTTCTTGTAGATTTTCTCTGAAATTCGATAAACTGGGGAAGGTATTTATCGTAAACCAATTCTGTATATTTTTCCCTAGAGATTTTCTTGCTTTTGAGAATAGACTTTAGAACCAAACAATAGGATATGGTTCCAGCTATATCTCCTGTTATAAAGAGAGCATCTGTCTTTCTTATTTTTCGAAGAATACGATTCAAGTTTACATTGCTGCCATGGCAATCACCGATTACAGAAAATTTCACTATTTATCACCTAAAATGTGCCCCATCTTATTTTTAACCATTTTAGTAAATACTTGATTTTCTATTCTTTCAGATATCCATTTCACTTCTTCATCAAAGAATCTATCTTCCTTTAATGGAGGGATATCTTTTCTTACTATTTCATAAATCTCTTTTACAGCTTCAGAAATATTATTCAAATCCTCTTTAAATCCTAATGCTTGAAATGCAGTATAAAATTCAATGGCTATCATTTGTACAACATTCTTGACTAATTGGTATGCTTTCTTGCTTGCAGTAAAACCCATAGAAACATGATCTTCTTGATTAGCTGAAACTGATATATTATCGATTGAAGCAGGCGAAGCTAATATCTTGTTTTCAGCAGCTATCGCTGCATCTACATACTGTATCATCATTAAACCTGAGTTTAAACCAGGTTTCTGTATCAAGAAAGATGGAAGTCCTGATATTGTTGAATCTAGTAAAAGGTTTACCCTTCTTTCAGAGATATTTCCTAATTCCGTCATGGCTATGCACAAATAGTCCATAGCAAGACCTATAGGTTCTCCATGGAAATTTCCCCCAGAAACAACTTCTGAAGTTTCTAAGCAGACCAGAGGATTGTCAGTTGTTGAATTAATTTCAATTTCTACTAGATTCTTGCAGTGCTCTACAACATCTAATATCGCTCCATGAACTTGTGGAGAACATCTGATAGAATAAGGATCTTGAATTCTTTTTGGTTGATTGCTTAGCAAATCACTGCCTTTAAGAATATCTAAAATAGCTTTGGCGAATCTCATTTGTCCTACGTGTGGTCGTAAATCCATTATAAAAGAAGAAAAAGCACTAATATTGCCTTCGAAAGCTTCCAAAGTTAAACCAACTGTGATAACCGAGTTTTCTAATATATTCATAGAATCAGAAATAGTATGTGCTGCAAAAGAAGTTAGTACATGTGTTCCATTAATTAATGATAATCCTTCTTTAGCTTTAAGTTTTATAGGAGACAAACCAAGTTCAGCAAGAATTTCGGAACCTTTGAGTACTTTACCATCTAACTTTGCTTTTCCTTCGCCGATTAGAATTCTAGCAATATATGCAAGAGGTGAAAGATCTCCACTTGCCCCCAGAGAACCTATACTGGGTACAAGAGGTATGATTCTCTCGTTAATCAGCTTTTCAAGCATTTCTGTAATTTCTATTCGAACACCGCTACCCCCTCTACAAAAGGAATTCAACTCTATAACCATGGCACCTAAAACTATTTCATCGGGCAGATAAGGACCAAATCCAATACTATGTGATTTGATCAAATTCTTTTGAAGAATTTCTCTTTCAGAAGGAGAAATGATTGTATTGGACAATTTTCCAATACCAGTAGATACACCATAAATAATTTCATTTTTATCATGTTTAGCTTCAATAATTATCCTTGCTTCTCTAATCTTTCTTGTTCCTTCCTCACTGATTTTAACTTTTTTTCTAAATCGTGTAATTTCGATCAAAGAATCTATAGTTAAGGAATCTCCGTCTAGAACTACAATTTCTTGGTTCATGATTATCTAATATTCCTACATTCTGTATTATTTATTCATTATGCTTTCCCCAAATTTTTTTAATCCTCATAATTTTTCTTAGTTTCTTGTTTTCAGTTACATTGAGGAAATATTTTAAACAAAGTGTTCTAAGAGTTCTTAAAATTAAATAAAGGGATTAAGAATATGACTTATGCGATTACTGGAAAAGGGTTAACAATTGAAGATGTTGTTAACGTTGCTCGTCATGACGAGAAAGTCGAATTGCACCCAGATTCAATTACAAGAATGAAAAAATGTCGTGCAATGCTTGAAGAAAAAATCGAAGCTGGAGAGATTATGTATGGAGTAAATACAGGGATTGGGGAGTTTTCAGAAGTTGTTTTAACAGATGAACAAGTTGGACAATTTCAGAAATATTTGATATATAATCATGCTGCAGGAATCGGAGATGCTGCACCAATAGAATATGTTCGTGGTGCAATGCTAGGAAGATTGAATGTTTTAGCCCATGGAAATTCTGGGAATAGACCCATTATTGCTGCAACATTTGTTGAAATGTTGAATAAAGGAGTTACACCAGAAGTTTGCCAAAAAGGATCTGTTGGTGCTTCTGGAGATCTAGCTCCAATGTCACAAATTGCTCTATTGTTGATGGGAGAAGGACGAGCTTACTATAAAGGAGAACTTCTTCAAGGTAAAGAAGCTATGGACAAAGCTGGCATAGAAATTCCAGGTCTGAAAGCAAGAGATGGTTTAGCTGCAATTAATGGATCCAACCTTCTTACTGCAATGAGTGCTATTTGTTTGTATGATGCTCTCCGTTTCATGAAACAAGCAGAAATTGCATGCGCTATGTCAATTGAAGCATTAATGGGAAACATGAAACCTTATACTCCAAAACTTCATGAAGTTCGAGGTTTTCCTGGAGCAGTAAGATGCGCAAAATCACTCACTAAACTGTTCAAAGGTGGAGATTTATATGAAGGAAAATTAAAGGTTAAAGTTCAAGATGCATATTCTATGCGTTCTGCCCCCCAAGTATTGGGTACTGCACATGACGCTATAGACTGGGCTCGTAGTCAAGTTGAGATAGAACTAAACGGAGTAGGGGATAATCCAGTCTTCTTTCCTGAAGAGAATCTTCAGATTACTGGTGCTAACTTCCAAGGATCACCTGTTAGCTTACCAATGGATATGATTGGTGCAGCGATTACAATGGTTTGTGTAATGTCTGAAAGAAGAATGAACAGATTAAATCATCCAGCTTTGAGTGTGGGATTACCTCCATTCTTAACAAAAGGGGCAGGATTAATGTCGGGATTAATGTTAAGTCAATATACAGCTGGAATGCAAATAGTAGAAATGAGAATTCTCTCAGCGCCAGCAAGTATTCAATCAATTCCTGCTGCTGCAGATCAAGAGGATTTCGTATCTATGGGTATGAATACTGCTATTAAGAATTTCCAAATAATGGATAATGCTTATGGTGTTTTAGGTATAGAGTTAATGGCTGCTGCTCAAGCATTAGACTTTAGAGAATTTCAGTTTGGTAAAGGCGTTACTAAAGCTAAAGAAGTAATTCGAAGACATGTAGATTTCCTAGATGAGGATAGACCATTATTTGATGATCACACAAATATGAAAGCTCTTGTCAAATCAGGCGAGATTCTTGAAGAAGTTGAAAAGGAAATTGGAAGTTTAGACTAGAACTACTAATAGGAATGCGGCATAAATCTCATTCCTCTCTATTATTCTTTTTTCAAATATTTAAGCAAACTTTAAAAACCTCTTTTTTGTTTAAAAATTGAGATTGATGCAGAATTCACAAAAAGAAGGAATTGTTATTTCAAATGCTTCAGAACTATATCTAGGACCTGTTTTAAATTATGAACCAATCTATTCTAACGAAATACCTGATGCTGTTGTAATTAAGAATGGTCTTATTGAAGCAATTGGTGAAACTTCAACAATTTTATCCAACTATTCGAAATTTGATTATGAGATAATAGATTGTAAAAAAAAGAAAACTGTATGTCCAGGTTTTGTTGATTCGCATACTCATTTGGTTTTTGCAGGAGATAGATCTCATGAACTGAGAATGAAAATACAAGGTAAATCTTATCTAGAAATAGCTCAAAGTGGCGGTGGAATAATGTTTTCAGTTAACAAGACAAGAGAAGCTTCAAAATTAGAACTAGAAGCATTGGCTCTTAAAAGGTTGGATGAAATGCTTTTACATGGAACAACAACAATTGAAGCTAAATCAGGATATGGTTTGGATGCAAAAAGTGAGATAAAGATTCTTGAAGTAATTCAGAGCGTTAATGAAAAGCATCCAATTGATATTGTTCCTACTTTCCTCGGCTGTCATATCAAACCTGCAGATTATCTTGGGAATCAACTGGAATATATAGAGAGTATGATTCAGTTATTACCTCAGATAAAACATCAAAATCTCGCAGAATATGTTGACATTTGGACTGATAAGGGGGCTTTTTCTGTTGAAGAATCTCAACACTTCTTAAATGAATCCAAGAAGATGGGTTTTAAACTTCGAGTACATGCAGATGAATTAGAGAATGTTGGAGCTGCATTAATGGCCGCTGAACTTGAAGCTGTGTCTGCAGATCATTTGCTTTTTGCAGAAGCTGTATCAGCTAGTGCTTTGGCTCAATCGCAAGTTGTCGCAAATCTACTTCCAGCTACTCCCTTTGTGTTAATGCTAAAGAAATACGCAAATTATCAGATGTTTAAAGATGCAGGAGTAGAAGTAGCTTTATCATCAGATTTTAACCCAAATTGCTACATCTTAGACATGCAATCAGTTATTGGTCTAGGCTCTTTCATGATGAAAATGCTTCCAGAAGAAGCTTTGAGAGCAGCGACTTATGGTGGAGCTAAAGCTCTAAATAGAGAAAATGAGATTGGCTCTTTAGATATTGGAAAAAAAGCAGATGTTTTAATTTTAGACATACCTAGTGTTGCATCTATACCCTATAGATTTGGAATTAATCACACTGACACTGTATTTAAAGATGGAAAAATAATCGTTAAAGAAGGTAGAAAAATAACTAATTAGGATTATCTTTTTGCTTTTTTAGAGTAATGGAGCAACAAATAGTGAGATTCCTAGGATAATAGAAAAGGTTAGTGTAGTTAGTATTGTCATTGCTGATGCAGGAATCATAGCTAAGTAATTATCATAGTGTTTGTATGCAGTAATTATAGCCAAAATCGGTAGAGGAAGAGTTATTAGAACTGTTAGGCTGAGAAGAGGTAAGAAGTTTAGTATTGAAAAAACGATTAATAGTATATATGTTAGAGCCATAAAGAATGCATAAATATGTCTAGCTTTCTTCTTTCCTAAAAGAACTACCCAATTGAATTTTTTATTTGCTTTATCTGCTTCATAATCTGGAAACTGGTTGATATAAAGTATCAAGAAAATTAATAATCCAATCAAGATTGAGGCTAAAATAGGTTCCCATGAAAAGACTTCTTTTTGTAAATAATAGGAACCAAAAACTATTGCAGGTCCAAAACTAACAAATATGGCAAGCTCTCCTAAACCATAATATACAAGTTTTAAGGGTGCCCCTACATAAAAAATACCTAAGAATGCTCCACCTAATCCTATATAGAGAATAACATTTCCATCAACTGTGAAATTTAAGTAGAGACCAATTGATAAACAAACTGCTAGGCTGAAGATTGCTCCTAGTAGGACTTTTGCTGGTGTAAAAAGCTTACTTTGAATCATTCTTGAACCTCCTGAAAATGGTGTTAAGTGAATGTTACTTTCATCTAAACCTGAACGATGATCTGAAAAATCATTGAGTAAATCTACTGCTATATGAAAGAAAGAAATACCAATAGCTGCTAGAAGAAAGTTTAGCCAGGAGTTCAAAGATCCTGTTTCACGAAAGGCAACAGCTGTTCCTACAAAAACACCTGTTACGCTAACTGCTACAAAAGATAACCGAGTTGCTCTCAACCAGATTTTTATGGTAGTTCCGATTGAACGAAACACTTCCTTTATCGTTTTTGGTTTATTTTCCAAAAATCTATGGACAAAATCCCACTTCTTAACTTCAATTTCTGTAGGTATGATTTTTACCAAAACAGGACCAAAAATTCCTTCTTGTGATACAGAGTCAGCTTTAGTTAATTTCTTCAGTTTTCTTTCCTTGCTTTCAGTAATTTTTACAATCTTTGCTATACCTTGATATTTCAAATTAGCTTCATTATCTCCGAACTGAAGAATCACTTTTGGATTATATTTGATCTGTTCAATATGAATTTGATTAGTTAAACCTGTAATGTATATTTCAAATTTATCCTGAATGAATGACACTTGAGTTATATTGGAATTGCTATAACTGCATGTAATTATATCTAATTTTTTGAAATTTCCAATAAAATCTTCAGCTTGGTTTAGCATTAATCAAACAACTTGAAAAATATATTTGAAGTTTGCCTAACAACAAAAAGAAAGAGAAAGAGTAAGAAATTTTTTCTTACATCATACCTGGTGGCATTCCACCTGGCATTCCACCTGGCATTCCACCTGGCATTCCACCTGGAGGCATAGCTGGACCAGAGGATCTAGCTATTATAACGTCATCAATTCTCAAAATCATAATGGTAGATTCACTTGCAGATTTTATTGCTTGAGCAACAACTCTATGTGGTTCAATAATACCTGCTTTGAACATATCACCAATCTTCCCATTTTTGAATAGATTTAATCCTGCTGATATATTTTCTACTGCATGAGCGGAACGAAGCTCGTTAAGAATATCTAATGGATCAATTCCTGCATTTTCTGCTAAGGTTATTGGAATCGAAAGAAGCGCCTCTGCAAAAGCTTTAACAGCTAATTGTCTTTTGTCTTTGAACACATCTGCATATTCATCTAGTCTCAATGAAAGCTCTGTAAAGGTTGCTCCTCCACCTGGGAGGTAGGTTTTATCTTCAACTACATTTCTAACTACGCATAGAGCATCATGTAAAGCTCTTTCTGCTTCATCAGTAACATACTTAGTAGCACCATAGATAATAATAGAAACGGATTTTGGATTTTTGCATTCTTGAACAAAAACATGGTCTTCATCACCAATTTTTACTTCTTTAACTAACCCTGCATCTCCAAGATCTTCCTTTTTGGCATCTTTGAGGTTGGTAACAATTTTACCTCCAGTAGCACGAGCGAGTTTTTCCATATCGCTTTTCTTCACACGTCTAACTGCCGTAATATTCTTTTTAGCCATGAAGTATTGAGCCATATCATCGATGCCCTTTTGAGCAACAACAACAGTTGCACCAACTTCAGCAATTTGGTCAACCATATCTTTTAGAATTTGTTCTTCATTATCCAGAAAGGATTTCATTTCTAGAGGATCGTTTATACGTATCTCTCGATCCCACTCGCCTTTCTGAACTTCGATATTTTGGTTGAGTAAAAGCACTTTGGCATTTTTTACATTCTTGGCCATTGCAGTGTGAACAACTTCCTTATCAATTATAACGCCCTCAATTAATTCTGTTTCTCGAAGATTCTTACCAATTTTTTGTAAGATCTTTATGTTATCAAGATCTACTGTGAAACTGCCATTAGTTTCATCAGCTACATGCTTAACACTGTCAACAGCAATTTGAGCGATAATTTCTTTAGCTGCATGAACTGCTTTACTGTGTAAAGAGGTTTCAGCAATTTGGATGAGAAGTTTGTCATCTTCAGTTGGATTGAGTGTTCTAGCATGACTCTCAATTATCTCTTGAGCTTTCATGGAAGCTGCTTTGTAACCTTCAACAATTAAGGAAGCATGGATTTTCTTATCTAACAGTTCGCCCCCTTTTTTGAGGAGCTCTCCTGCTATAATAACTGAACTAGTGGTCCCATCACCTGTTTCCTGGTCTTGAGCCTTAGCAACCTGAACAATCATTTTAGCTGCAGGATGTTGAACATCAATTTCATCAAGAAGAGTGGCGCCATCGTTGGAGATTAAAATGTCTCCTAAACTATCAACCATCATCTTATCCATACCTCGAGGCCCAAGTGTACTCTTTATGGTATCAGCGACAACAGTTGCTGCCATGATATTGTTTCTTTGAGCATCTTGACCTTTCGATCTTTGAGTTCCTTCTTTTAGAATAATAACTGGTACTTGTCCTTGACCGTACATATTTTCACCATTAAATTCGTTTATGAACAAGTGATGTGGTTATCATTGATATATAATTGTTGCTATTGGAAAAAAAAATTATTTCTTTTATTTTTATCAGTATTTACGTGTTCATTTCCCTTAAACATCTTTATTAAAAATTGTCTGATTAATTTTTTATTTCACATTGAAATTAAGCAAACGTTTTTATCATTCTAGATTTATTGTTTTTCACTGGGGTTATTCTAATGGCCGAAGATGAAACTCTTCAAGAATCCGAAAGAATTAGACTGTTATTCTTTACAAGTCCTACTTGTTTCGCTTGTCCTGATGTTAAGCGTGTCATTGAGAATATCGCAGGTACTTCTATGAAAGGAATGCTTCATGTTAGCACAATAGATATTAGCGAAGAACAAGAAATTGCTGCCAAATATGGTATTCTGAGTGTTCCTGTTGTCATGATGAATGAAGAACGTATAGCCGAAGGCTTAATCACTGAAGATGTTATTAGAGAAAAACTTTGGTCTCAAATCCTACCCAATATAATTAGTAGAGAAAAAGATACACGTAGAAAAGAAAGTATGATGATTCTCACAAAGAATACTATCAGTAGCATTATCTCTCAAGAAATTGTTCGTAAGAATCTTGGAGATTATGTTCATATCAGTGTTTATCAACAAGTAATGATGTCTCTACTTCAATTAGATCCCCTTATTCCTCAACTTCTCTATCAGAGCGGGAGAGAATTAGGTATTTTTGGTGCAGCACCTTATTATCTTACTGTTTTGAACCCTAAAGTAGGTGCGGTTAAACCTGAAGAAAGATTTCAAGAAGCTCTTCTTGCTTTGGCACAACTATATAGTCATACTAACGTTATACCTTTGTTTCATGCTACTCATTGCGACGTAGCAAAAATCGAAGGATACACAGCTACCCTTAGAATCTATGAACTTGCAAATAGTGCTGGTGCTATCAACATTGGAGAGCCATTATGTCACTTTACTGCTGGTGAGATTGCGGGAACTATCGAAGCCATGATTGGTTCTGCGACTGGTGTCATTGAAACAAAGTGTAAAGGTCTTGGCGATGATTACTGCGAATTTGATATTGAGGTATATCTTGGCAAAGAAATAGGTAAGGCACCTTACAAAGTTTTGGACGTTAGTTCCCAGGCAAAACAAGTTCAGTTTCTTGGTGATTTACCAGCTGAAGAGCATAGGAGGCAACTATTCTATGAGTTTATTCATGAAACAACTCAAAATGGTTATAATTCTCTTCTGATGAAGGAAGCACTTCGACCAAATGATATAGATTACGTTCATATCAGTTCTTTACAACAACAAATAATGTCACTTAAGTTTCGAGATAAATTCTGTGGTGCTCTATTGTATTCCGCAGGTAGAGAACTAGGTGTTATTGGTCCGGGTAAGAGATTAATTTATGATTTATTAGCTTCCGAGGATGCTGAATTACCTATCGAATCCTTAAAACAAGCAACTCATATTATGCAGAAATATCTAACACATCCTACAAATTATCTATCTAGACAACATTCTTTCGTTGAAGTTTTCGATGGTGAAGATGAAGATGAGATGTTTGTAAGAATTCATGAATGTGCATATGCTTCAGGAGCAAATCTCTCCGAAACCAATCTCAATGAAGTGCTGTGTGATTTTCAAGCAGGTTACCTTGCAGGACGCCTTGCTTTGGTACTTAAAGATCCACCAATTGTTACTGAAACAAAGTGCCATGGAACTGGGCATAATTTCTGTGAATTTCGAATAGAGAAAGGTTATACCTTTGATGAAACAGAGCATTAACAACTTTAAAATTCTAGAAATTTTTTGATTATTCATCAAAAAAGTTATAACTTAACATTTTTGTAGGTTTCAAAAAGAGCTTTGTGCTAAGGAAGATTATTATGAGTTCAAAAATTAGACTTTTAGACAAACAGTCGATGTGGCCAAGTGTAATTGCAATTTTTGCGATGTCATTTTTAGCTCAAATACCACACTTCTATTATTTACATGATATTGTTGAATTTAATAACTGGGAATATCTTCCATTGTTAATTGCATTTCCTATATTTGGTGCAATTGGGTTAAGTGCTGTATCTTTACTGATTACAGAATCCCTTATGAACAGAGTTAGAGATACTAAAGAAAGGAAATTATATCGTTATCTCATTCGTGGTTCCTTAATTAGTATAGGATTATATCTTTTCATACAGATTTTTATTATATTCTTTGGATTTGAAGCAATAGGGGCCATACGAAGCATACTTCCCCCTGGAGTAGTTGATAGTGTAACATTCAAAGAAATATTCGGAATGACGATAATATTGATAATAGGTTTGTTTGTCAATCCTCCGGCACAGCTAAAGGTTAGACGAAGAAAGTAGTAGAAAAAAAGTTAAACTTCCTTCCTCTGGCATCTTAATTTTTTAGCAAAAATTATTGTGAAAAATAGACTTATCGGAATTTTAATCTTGATTAAAAAAAAAGAAATAGAATAAAAGAGAGATGTTTTAAGGAACGAATTCCCCTTTCTCTTTCTTCTCTTTGTAAATCTTATAGGACAAAACTAAGTTTCTAACAGACCAAGCTGAATCAATTCTTCCAACTGATGTCCATTTTGGTGCATCATGAGCATAATCAGAATCAACTTTTGCTTTTTCCATTTCTTCCGAAACAGCTTGAACATATTGATCAATTCTGTCTTTGTTCTCATTCTCAGTTGGTTCAACCATCCAAGCCTCATGAGCGATCAGAGGGAAGTAAACGGTTGGAGCATGAAGACCTCTGCTAATGATCATTTTAGCAATATCCATTCCTGAAACATCATATTTTCTTAAGAACGGTGTTGCTTCAAGAACACCTTCATGTTTTCTTGGAATTTCAGATGTATGACTTAGTCTAAAACCATCAAGTTTCTCAAGTTTTCTAACTGCATAGTTTGCAGTTAATACTGCGTGTTCTGCTGTATCTTTCAATCCCTGGAAACCTAAGGCTGCTATGTATGTATAAGCTCTTAGTGCAATTGCTGCATTTCCGTGATAACCATGAACTTTGCCAATAGATTTTGGACGATCATGATTATAGAAATAAAAGTCCTTTTCCTTATCATATTCGATAGTTGGTATTGGTAAATATGGTTCTAGAAGATCATTACAACAAACAGCTGCTGAACCAGGACCTCCTCCACCATGTGGAGTTGAGAATGTTTTGTGTAAGTTGAAATGAAGTACATCGTACCCCATGTCACCTGGTCTTATTTTCCCTACAATAGCATTGAAGTTTGCACCATCGTAATAGAGTAAACCACCGGCTTCTTTAACAATCCTTGACATTTCGATGATATCTTTTTCGAAAATACCAAGTGTATTAGGATTTGTTAGCATCAAACCTGCAGTTTTATCTGATACTGCAGCTTTTAGAGCTTCCATATTTACTCTTCCATCTTCATTGGATTTTATTTCAATGAGCTTCATACCGTTCATAACAGTACTAGCAGGATTAGTTCCGTGACTTGAATCAGGAGCAATGATTTCATCTCTTTGTGTATCTCCATGATCATCATGGTAAGCTTTGATTAAAGCAAGACCACAATATTCACCGCTTGCACCAGCTGGGGTTTGCAAAGTTGTATGTTTTAGACCTGCTAACTCTCCCAATGCTACTTGAAGCTCATAGAGTACTTCTAGGATACCTTGAACAGATTCGACTGGTTGATTTGGATGCAAATACATCATTTTCTCCATTCGAGCAACTGTTTCATTTATCTTAGGATTATACTTCATAGTACAAGAACCAAGTGGATAAGTGCCTGTATCAATACAGTAATTCTGCTGAGATAAATGCACATAATGACGCATTACTTCACCTTCATGAAGCTCTGGTAATTCAGGAGGAACAGTTCTTCTCATATTCTCAGGAATATTGATGTCATCTCTGGAGAAATCACATCTTGGGGGAAGATGAGCTCTTCGACCTTTTTTACTTAGTTCAAAGAGAAGAGGTTCGTCGTATTTTGCTTGTCTATACATTTTTAGCTCCTCCACTCTCCAATTGCCTTAACATAATCGTTAAGGTCTTCTTCACACAGTAGATATGAAGTTGTAACAATGTAATCATAGTTTTCACCATCGTTTGAATAAGGAATTCCTGGAAAGATTTTTCTCTCCAACATGAAATTTATGAATTCTTGTTTTTTGCTTTTAGGAATCTTAAGATCAAGAATAAATGTGTTAAAGAATTCACTGTTAAACACCCGTTTAACACCAATTTTCTCAAGTTCTTTAACCAAGTAATGTGCACTTAGATACATTGTTTCTGCAGTGTCTTTATAACCTTCGGGGCCCAAAAGTGCTAAGTGAATAGCACAACTTAGTGCTACAAGACCTTCATTTGTACAAATGTTACTTGTAGCTCTTTCTCTTTTGATATGTTGTTCTCTTGTTTCTAATGTATTTGCAAAAGCCCTTTCTCCTTCATTAGCAGTTATAGTAACTCCAACAATACGTCCCGGCATCTGTCTTGTTTCTCTTCTATCAAATTGCATTGCAAGAATACCTAATAGCGGTCCGCCAAAATTCAATGGACCACCGCCAATTGTTTGACCTTCTCCTATGCAAATATCAGCACCATATTCACCTGGTGGCTTCAGTAATGCCAATGAATTCATATCAGCTCCGATAACAACCTTTACTCCTTTTTCATGAGCATCTGCGATAATTTCTTCTAAACCATCTTCGATGACTCCTAAGAAGTTTGGATTTTCAATATAAATACCAGCGACTGTATTATCCATCTTAGCTTTAGCTTCAGCTATATTCATTTTACCAGTTGTGGGATCATAAGGAATTTCTTCTAGTTCCAGATTAGCTCCTACAACATAGTTTTTCAAAACTGCTTCTCTATTGGGGGCAGTAGCTGCTGTGTAGATAAACTTGTATCTTTTTGTTATTCGAGAAGCCATTAAAGCTGCTTCTCCTACAGCTGTAGCCCAATCATAAAGAGAACAGTTAGCAACATTCATTCCAACAAGTTCACAGATCATGCTTTGATATTCAAATAAGGCTTGAGTCGTTCCCTGAGAAGTTTCAGGTTGGTAAGGGGTATATGCACTGTAAAATTCAGTTCTTCTAAGAACTTCATCTTGGAGCGCAGGCATATAAATATCTAATACTCCACCACCCATGAAAGATCTTACTTCTCTTGTAGTGATATTTTTACTCATTTTTGCCTTAATTGCCTCTAAAAGTTCATATTCACTCTTATAATGTGGTAAATCCAATTCTCCTTTGAATCTTATATCATCAGGAATATCGGAATAGAGCTCTTCGATACTTTTGAGACCCAAATACTGAAGCATTTCATCGACATCTTGTTGACTATTTCCTAGGTAAGGATGTTCTTTAAAACCTTCTGTCATTTTTGTTCCTCTTTGTTAATTGATAAAAATAAAGGGGGAAAAATTCTCCTCTTAAAATCTAATGAGAACCTTCTTCGATCTTTTTCTCAATGAGTTTTACGTAATCTTCTTGGTTGAATAGATGATCAATTGGACCAGTTGCTTTGAGCTTCAGAATCCAGCCTTCACCATAGCAATCTTCAGTAATTGGTGATGCATCATCTTCTAAATCTGAATTAACTTCTACAACTTCACAATCAAATGGAGAATAGAAATCAACGACAGCTTTTAGAGCTTCAACAATACCCATTGAATCTTCATTACCGAAGGTATCACCTACTGCAGGAAGTTCTACATACGCAAGTTCACCTAGTTCGACACTAGCATAATTGCTAAGGCCATAAATCCAGATGTCTCCTTCTTGAAGAACCCATTCACTTTCTTTAGTGTAAAGAAGTCCTTCTTTCACAGTATATTTGTCTTTTACTCTTATGTCACCCATAGTAATTCCTCTATCATTTATAGGATTGTTTTAACGAGAAGAAGTTTAGTTTATAAAGATTATTAATCAGATATAGTACTGATTTGAGAGGTAAATACGCTTGTTTAGTGTTAATCTAATATGATATAGAAACCTCTGTTCTATAAGTCTAAGATTATATGACAATACCACTCATCATTTCTCTTTTCTAAGACAAACTTGTGCATAGTAACAGCTTTTACATCAGTTAATATTTCATATTTCTCATAATCAATATCATCACCAAAAGCTTTGCACGAGAGTTTGAACTTATCATTTTCTTCGATTATAATTTCATAGTCTTTGAATAAAACAGATTCAACATCCTTAACAAATACTAGTTCTCCTAGAAAATCGAACAATAATAGGTCTAGGGTATCAGATTCGATTTTGAATTCCCAGACGCGTTTTGCCTCAAATTCTTTGACGTTTACCATAGCTTCCATCATAGCTATTCCTGCACCTCTGAAAAGTTCTGAGAGGTTATCTGCATTAACTTCAAAAGCAAAATCTGATTTTACTTCTTCAGAGAGTATGTTGTATTTGAACATTGAACTCAGAAAGGAGAAATAAATTACTAATAAAAATAATCCCTTTGTAGATATTTTCTGATAAACCAAGAGACTTATTAAAACTAACAATTCCTTTACATTGAGAAAAATGTCAAGCGAAAACATTCCAATGAAACAAATTGATGAAACAACTTGGGAAGTCCCCACATCATACAAAAAGGGTATGAGGGTACCTGCAAGATTGATTGTAACTCCAGCTCTAAAAAAAGGACTTGAAGGCAAAGTTGTTGATCAGATAACTAATGTAGCAACCCTTCCTGGAATTCAGAAATATGCAATTGCTCTTCCTGATGCACATGTTGGATATGGATTTCCAATAGGCGGTGTTGCTGCAATGGATATGGAGGAAGGAGTAATTAGCCCTGGGGGGGTTGGTTTTGATATCAATTGTGGAGTACGCATGCTCACCACAACCTTAGAAGAAAGAGATGTAAAACCTAAAATTAAGGAGCTTGTAGACCTGTTGTTTCGTCGTGTTCCTGCAGGAGTAGGTGTTAAACTAACTCACGACCAGTATTTGGCAAATATATCTCGATTAGAGTTTGAAAATGTTCTAGAAAACGGTGCACAGTGGTGTTTGGAAAAAGGTTATGCTAGAGAAGAAGATGTACGTAGAATTGAAAGTCAGGGAAAGATGCCTGAAGCAGATTCTTCAAAGGTTAGTAATAAAGCACAGAGTAGAGGACTTAGACAACTAGGAACACTTGGCTCTGGTAACCATTATCTGGAAATACAAGTAGTAAAACCTGGAGATTTGTTTGACCCGGAGAAGGGTAAAAAATTAGGTTTGAATAAAAACTATCAAGTTACTATTATGATTCATTGCGGTTCTAGAGGATTAGGCCATCAAGTTGCTTCAGATTACTTAAGAAACTGTTTAACTGCAATGACTAAATACAATCTTCCAGTACTTGATCAAGAACTAGCAAGTGTCCCTATAAACTCAAAAGAAGGAGAAGATTATTTTGTAGCTATGAGTTGTGCGGCAAATATGGCTTATGCTAATCGGCAAATAATAACACATAACGTTAGACAAGTTTTCACAGAAGTCTTCAACCAAGATGAAGATGAATTAGGATTAGATTTGATTTATGATGTAGCTCATAACATTGCCAAGATTGAAGAGCACAGAATTGATGGTGAGAAAAGAGAATTAATGGTTCACCGAAAGGGAGCTACTCGAGGATTTCCACCAAATCATCCTGAAATTCCTCAAGAGTATAAGGAAATTGGACAACCCATCATTATTGGAGGATCCATGGAAACTGGCTCTTATCTCTTAACAGGAACACATAAAGCAATGGATGTAAGCTTTGGTTCAACAGCCCATGGTGCAGGGAGAACAATGAGTAGAAGCAAAGCAAAAAGACAAATAAGAGGAGATTTCCTTCAACAAAGAATGAGCGAAAAAGGGATATATGTTAAAGGAGCATCAATGCCAGGTTTAGCAGAAGAAGCTGGTTTTGCATACAAAGATATTGATGAAGTGATTAATGCTATCGAAGTATCTGGACTTGGTCATCCAGTTGTAAGAGTAAAACCAATTGGTAATGTTAAAGGATAGTTTTATCCTCTCTCACCTTTTTCTTAAATCTACGATTTTCATCTCTAAGTTGACTTCCCTTGTCCAAGTTTTTATTATTTTGAGGGTTTCATTAAGATCTTCCATTTCTGCTCCAGAGGCTCCCTTATGCCCTCCTCCTGACATCTTATTTGCAAGTAAATCTACTCTGTATTTTTCAACATCTTTGATTGACATTTCTCTGTTTAATCTAAGACTTATTTTGGTTTCTTCTGGGTAGACAGTAAGATATGCGACCCCCTTTACTCCTCTTTTCTGTAATTCTGATGCTATGGCTGCAGTATTATAATGAAGAGGATTATCAATAAGAATAATGAAATCAGTAATTTCAATTCCTTGTGCTATATCGAAAGATTCTTTTCGAGAATTTCGTAGTCTCTTCACACGATTTAAAATATCCCTTTCCCATAAACCATCTAACCCTTTTGATGCCAATAATTCTATAACAAGATCATGCTCAGCAATTGTGAATGTTGATTTACACACATCTTCTAAAAACCAAACTCTTTCATCCCAATCATACTCGCTTAAATTATCCTTAATTTCCACAGGAGCTGGCGTGCTATAACTAGCTGTATCGGTAATTTCAGTGATTTCAGACAATTCTATCATGAAATCTGGTAATTTAGCTCCAAAATATTCTACAATAAGAGCTGCTGCACTTGGTGATTTTGGATCAAAAATGGAAACTTTGGATTTGATTTCCACTCCTTGATTTGATATATGGTGATCAAAAAAATATTCTATTTTGTTTGTATTGAAAGGGCTGAGATCTAATATCGCAAACCAGTTTGCATTGATCAAGACCTGAGATATTTTGTCCTCTTTAAGTAAAGGATAATCTATTGGAATATAGATTAAATCTTTATCTGCAAAGAGATAACGAAACAAAGCGGCTGAAACTAGACCATCTGGACAATTGAAGTGATAAGCAACCTTTTTCTTCTTACTTGAAGTTCGCTTTAAAACTTCAGACGCATATTGTTTCTTTTGTCTTAGAACTCTGTTTAAAGATTTTTCACTCATATTCTATCACCTGTTATGTTTGCGTATATTCTTATATTTTCTTGGAGAAGTACAGATAATTCTTCTAGTTCTATATTTTTTATTTCTTCTATTTTACTTAATACTTTAGGAATAATACCTGGAGAACCAGTTACTCTTATATTATTAATGGTATATTTAACATTACCATCTGATTCTGTCAGAATTCGATTTAAAGGTGTGTTTTTCAAAACCTCTATATGAGTGGAACCTGTAAGAACTGAAGGATTGATACTAAAAAAATAATTTCTCTCTAGGAATTGATTAAAGACTTTTTTTGGTCCAGAATACCAATGTATTAAGATGTTTTCAGAAGGGATTTTATAAGAGGTAAGAATATTGGAAGTTTCTTCTTCAGCCCCTTTTAGATGGATGTTTATGGGTAAACTGTTTTTCTCTGCTTGCTCTAAGAAAAATCGAAAATATTCTTCCTGGTATGAATAACGCTCTTCTCTTCTGATGAAATGATGATCTAATCCTATTTCACCTAAAACAATTATTTCATTATCATTAATAATTTGTCTGAATTCTGCCTTAAGTTCTTCTTTCATTTGTGTTTTTGCTTTCCAAGGATGAATCCCTATCCCCGGAATTATTCCTTTGAATTCTTTGCTCATTTCAAGGATTTTGTAAGATTCGGAAATATTGGATGAAACACCAATAACATATTCCAAACCTGAATTTTTCCACTTTTTCATAGAAGTAGAAATATCAAAGTCTTTCATGAAATCCTTATTAGCTAAATGGCAATGAGCATCGTGAAATTTCATTATTCTAACTTCAATCACATCTTTTATATCTTTTCACATTAATTATACACATATGACTAAAGAACTCCTACCCTTAGAAGAGAGAGTAAAACAGCTAGAACAAGAGGTAGAACGTTTAAGAAGATTGCTAGAAGCACATATGAAAGATCATGGTGTTTCACCACCATTTCAACCTGGAACCCCCCCAGATCGACCATATAAACCAGAACGTCCTGATATTGGACCACCAAAAGAATTCTAGCATAATTGAATTACCGAGTTGAGCGTAGAATGCCAAAAGATGACTATGATACAATGGTACGTAAAATGATTAAAGGTAGCGAAGTTGTAGTTGAGGTTTTAGATGCCAGATTTCCAAGCTTATCAAGATCTGGTAGATATGAACGAATGGTTCACAGAGATCCATCAAAAAGACTATTGATTGTCCTGAATAAGGTTGATCTTGTTCCTGATCACATTGTAAAAAAATGGAGAAGAATATTAAGTAGCGAGGGGTTCAAAGTTATACCAACTTCAGCTCGAGAAAGATTAAGCACTTCAATACTGAGGAATGCAATCCTTTCTGCAGTTAAGGATGATATGTTCTATATCATTGCTTGTTTTATAGGTCTCCCAAATACTGGGAAAAGTTCCTTGATCAATATTCTAAAGGGGAGATCAAGTGCTCCAGTTGCCCCTATTCCAGGATTCACTAAAGCACTACAAGCTCTTAGAATAACTACAAGATTGAAGATTTATGACACACCTGGAGTGGTCTCAAAGAGGTTATCCACAGCTGATAAGATACTTCTTGGTATAGCTAAACCAGAAAAACTCTCTGATCCTGTCAAAGGTGCATGGTCATTAGTACAAAGTATTGATAAAATTAATTCTGGAGCAATTAAAAAAACGTATGAAATTGAATACGAATCTCCTCCTGAGTTTTTAGAGAAATTTACTGAAAAGAGGCACAAGAGGAAAAAAGGTGGAGAATTAGACCTAGAAACAGCTGCAAGAGTTTTTCTTACCGAGTATAATAATAAAGCTAAGATACCTGTTTGGGAAGATCCTGATGAATATCTGCGTCTTAAACAAGAAAAGATAAGTGAAGAGTAAGCAAAAAAAAGAAAAAAAAAGAAAATTATTATTCTCTTTTCCAGCCCCAAACTTTTGGGTCATAGAATGGAAGTTTATGAACCATAGCTTTTACTTGATTCTTTCGGATTTGAACTAGAACTTCTTTACCATGTTCTGCGTATTCAATAGGAACAAAAGCCATTCCAATACCAGCTCCAATAACAGGAGATCTGATGCCATTTACCATGGAACCTATTTTTTCGCCAACCATGTTTAGAATTTCATAACCAGCTCTTGGGATACCTTTTTCAAGCAATTTGATACCCACGTGCTTGATTTTTACACCTTCATTCTTGGCTTTTAGAATAGCTTCTTTACCAAAGTAAAATGGTTCTTTATCATGCTTACAAAAGATGGAAAAATCATAACCGGTTTCAATTGGGTTAACTTCTTCATAGATATCTTCACCATAAAGCGGTAATCCAGCTTCAATTCTAAGAGCATCTCGAGCACCCAGACCGCAAAGAACAATACCTACGTCTTTACCTGCTTCTAAAATAGCATTCCAAACCTTGATACCTTTTGAAGGATCTTGTAAATCAGAATCAAAAATAACTACTTCGAATCCATTCTCACCAGTATAACCGGTACCAGTGAATAGACATTTACATCCTTCTACTTCAGCTTCTACCATTTCCCATCTACCTGTGTCTGGGACTCCTAAGTTGTCCAAAATTACATTATAATTTGGACCTTGAACTGCAAACATAGTTGTTTCTTCTGTCCAATCTTTGAATTCAAGAGGTTCTCCTGTGAACTCTTCAAAGATTTTTACAAACTGTCCTATCCAAGCTAAAACCTTTATTGTTTGATCACCAGCATTACAGACGTTAAAGAAATCTGTTTCGCTCTTCTTACCGATGATTGTATCATCGCGATAGCCACCATTTTCATTAAGATAATAAGTGTAACCGCATTTCATATCATTCATCTTTGCAATAAGTCGGGGTGTGAGTAGTTCCAGAAGCTTAGAAGCATACTTGCCTTTGAGAGAGTAACGTCCCATGTCTGTAACTTCTACTATTGAAACATTTTCTCTGGTAGCCATGATTTCCAAGTCAATTCCGGTATAAGAAACTGGAAGATAGTACCCTGCAAAATCAGTCATCTTAGCTCCGGCATCTTCATGGACTTTCCACATTGGAGTTTTTATCAATCCCATAATTATAACCTTCTAATCTATTTTGATTATCTGGATTCGACTTTTATTTCATAGATAAAAATGTTATCCATTGTAGATATGTTGTTCAGAGACGAATAACCGCAAGTTTTACAATCTCTGCTTAAAAATCTCGTAGAAATCTTTTTCAATATAAATATAGATGATTGAAATTATGCAACCCCCAGTTGAACCATTTAAAATCAAAGTTGTTGAACCAGTTACAATCCCATCAGAAGAAAGAAGAAAGAAGGCAATAAGAGAAGCAGGATTTAACACATTTTTGTTGCTGTCTGAAGACGTTTATATCGACATTTTAACAGATTCTGGTACATCTGCTATGTCTGATAATCAATGGGCGGGTATGATGCTTGGAGATGAAGCATATGCTGGCAGTAAGAATTTCTATAATCTAGAAAAAGCAGTACAAGATATACTCGGATATAAATACGTTGTTCCAACCCATCAAGGAAGAGCTGCTGAACATCTAATATCTAGATACCTTATAAAACCAGGGCAAATTGTTCCTAGAAATATGTATTTTACAACTTCAAAAATGCATGTGGAGATACCTGGTGGGAAGATGGTTGATACAGTAATAGATGAAGCCCATGATCCAGAAAATTTACACCCTTTCAAAGGCAATATAGATTTTGAGAAGTTGCAAGGTTACATAGATGAATATGGACTCGATAAAATAGCTTTTGTTAATGTGGAAATGAATGTCAACATGGCTGGTGGTCAACCTATCTCTATGGAAAACCTTCGAAAGTTAAGGGAATTTTGTGATGGCTATAAAATCAAAGTAATATATGATATCACACGTTCTAGTGAAAATGCTTATTTTATAAGAGAAAGGGAAAAAGGTTATGAAAATACACCAATAATTGACATTTTAAATGAAATGATGAGTTATTCTGATGGCTGTATTCATAGTTCGAAGAAAGATTGTCTAGTAAATATAGGCGGTTTCATCGCAACGAGTGATAAAGAAATATATGAAGCAACACGAAGTTCCGTAGTTATTTATGAAGGTCTTCATACTTATGGTGGTATGGCAGGACGCGATATGGAGGCTCTTGCAAGAGGATTAAGGGAAGGAACACAATATGAATATCTAAAGTATAGAACAAATCAAGTTCGCTATTTAGGCGAATTACTTATGCAGGCTAATGTCCCAGTTGTGAAACCTATTGGTGGTCATGCAGTTTTTATTAATGCATTAGAATTCCTACCTCATCTACAAAGAGAACAATGGCCTGGACAAACATTATCAGCAGCGATATATGAACATTCTGCGGTTAGAACGATGGAAAGAGGTGCTGTTTCAATAGGTAGAGATTCACAAACTGGTGAGAATATCTTCCCTCCATTAGAATTGGTTAGACTAACGATTCCTAGAAGGGTTTATACAAATACTCACATGGAGTATGTTGCAAATTCAGTAATAGATCTATATGAAAGAAGAGATACAATTCCTGGATTAAAAATGATTTATGAACCAAAGCATTTGAGATTTTTCCAAGCAAGATTTGAGCAAATGACTCTTTAATCATTTCCTCTAATTTTGATTGGAACTAGTATTCATACTTGAATCTTTTTGCTTTACCTTTGTGACTGTCTACAAAGATTTTCTCTCCATCAGGTCCATCAATAAACTCGATAGGTTGACCAGGAGATGCAAAAGGTAAATCTTTCGGAGCAATGAATTTGTAATCCTTATCATGTTTATAAATTTGCATGAATTCTGCAGGATTATCATCACCAGGACCAATAACCACAAGTTTTGGACCAATTTGACTGAATAATGATGTTCCCCAATCTGAAACATAAAAACCAATTATCTTTTTAAAGTCAGGAATAGCTTCTTCAGGTTTATGCTTAAATTTCACTTTCTCTTTTGCTAAATGAGCTAGCATTTTGTTTATACCTAGAAATAGAGTTAATGCAGGACCGTTGATAGCGTTTGTAAGAACTACAATAATCAATTTCTTATCTTGAATGAGTCCTGATCTTGTAATAAATCCTGGATAACCGCCGCCATGTCCAACTATCTTAATATCAGGAAGACTTGTGATACTAAAACCTAATCCCCAATCTGCTTTTTCTGCTTTAAACTGAATTCGCTGCATCTCACGTTTGATATAGTCGGGGAATAGAGCATTATTACCTGATATGTGAGCTTGATAGAATTTAATTAGATCTTCTACAGTGCTACTCAAGCCAGTTGCTGAGTGCATGATTCTTGCAGGAACATGATCAAGTTTTTCTCGTTCTTGTTTTGGATATTTGGTTTTGTACCCTGTAGCATGTCTAGAAATGTTAGTTTCATCAACGTCGACAATAGTATTAAGCATCTCAAGTGGCTCAAGAATCTCCTTTTGAATATAATCTGGATAGCTTTGACCAGATACAGCTTCTATTATCTGACCTAAAAGCGTATATCCAAAATTTGAATACTTCAATATTTCACTTGTCTCAAAGAAACTTATACCTTTTTTCACTTGTGATTTTATCTTTTCTATTGAAGGAAATTCATAATTAGACCAATGAGCAGTCTGGCCATCACGAGTCATCCCACTAGAGTGAGTGAGTAAATGTTTGATACGTATTTGTTGTAGATTTTCATCTGTTTCAGAAGTAAACCAGGGTAGGAATTTCGAAACCTTATCGTCTAAGGACAGCTTATCTTTATGATAGAGTTTCATTATTGCAGTAGCAGTGAATAATTTTGAATGAGAAGCAATACGGAATAAATGTTGATTAGTAAGTTTAATTTTTTCTTCCAAATTTGCATATCCGTATTCTTTCTTGAAAATAATTTCATCTTCAAAAAAAACACCTACAGCTATTCCTGGTATCTCTTTGATATATACTTGATAATCAAGCCAATTATCGATGAGATGTAAAGCTTGCTTAATCAAATCTTTATTAGACATAATTTGAAGAATAGATAAGCATTAAAAACTATTACCATTCAAATCTATTTCACTTTCTTATTAGAGGAATTTTATCCCTCATTTTTGTGGAACTTCTTTTTTAAAGTCTTCCAGATAAATTTATTAGATGTAAGTGGAGTGAAATAAAATAGAACATTATGAAAAACAACTCTAAAAAGCTTATATCAGTAGTTTTGTTATTAACCACTTTTCTTTCTGTAGCATGTCTACAAACAAATGTACGTTCTGAAGATTGTTCCCTAGGTATAAAGGAAGTTCCTACAAGTAGTGAAGTTCAAAGTGCTTGGATTCTTCTTGCAGGAGATAGGTCGGATCATAAGGATATGGATTCTATTCAAAGTGCAGTTAATATAACTTACGAAATTCTGAGAGGTAATGGGTTTACTTCAGAGCAGATTTACTATATGGGTCCTGAAGTTGGACCAAGCCAACCTTATGTAAATACTTCTTCAACAAAGATTAATCTTAAATGGGCAATTGAAGAATGGGCACCACAGCATGTAAATTCAAGCCAGAGTTTAGGGATAGCCCTCTTTTCTCATGGTGATTATGATGCTCTTGCAGTGATGGTTGGTGATGCCTTATGGGATACTGATCTGAATTCATATCTGCGTAATTTTGAAATTACTACGGGATGTAAAAGAATCATTCTTATAATTGAAGGATGCCATTCTGGTTCATTTATTTACCCAAACAGTAAAGATAATAGAATAATAGTAACATCAGCCCATACACTATCTGGTGCAGCTTTCAATGCTGATAGAACAAACGGAGCTTTTTCAGAATCCTTTTGGTCATCGGTAGCTTCTTGCTTAACAATTGGGACTGCATTTGAAGAAGCTGTTATTCATGTAAGAAATCTTGGCAGTCACCAAGCACCACAGATAGATGACAATCATGATAGTCAAGGGCACACTGTAGCTCCAAGTGGCTATTTACCTGTGGATGGAGATGGAAATGATGCATTAGACGTGAAGATATGGGCTAAACCAATAGTGTGTTTTCCTAAAATACAAATCGAAATGGTTCCTTTACCTATTTATGAAATCTGGAATCTTTTTACAAGTGTAGCAAATATTGAAGTAGAAGTTGGGAGTTCTACGGGAATAAGTAAAGTTTATGCAAGATTTGTACCTTCAGGCTGGGAACCCAATGATCCACTGGATGGATATATGTACTCAATTAATGATGCTTCAATAAAAATGATTGAATTAGAAGATCCTTTAATGAACGGAATTTATTCAGGAGATGTAGCGTTCGATGGTCTTGCTCTTGGTGATTCATTTATGGTTAATATTTTAGCATATGATGCTGATGGATTAGCTTCAGACATCGTATCAACCTCTCTTTCATTTAATGCAGATGGTGAGGCACCTCCAGATATAGAAGTTCCATCAATTGTTATACTAAAACCAAATTCAGACGATACACTCTCTGATATTGTAGAAATAGTTGCAAAAGGTGATGATAATCAAGAATTGGAAAGCATTGAACTCTACATAGATGGATTGCTAGTAAAAAGTTTAGTTATGCCAGATTATTATCCATATTCTGAACTTCGGTTTGAATGCAATACAAGTCTCTATGCAGAAGGAATGCACAACATTACAGCTGTTGCAGTAGATAAGGCTGGTTTAAACAATCAAACATCAATCCTAGTAAAATTTGATAATGTGAATAATGAGATAATTTACTATGCAGCTTCTATTGGTGGTGTTATCATCTTAATATCATCTGTTACTATTGTAAGATTTAGAAAGAAAAGAAAATTAAGGTAAGCTTAATTTTTTTTAATTTTTCTTTTTTTCAAAATGGCGATAATTGAAATAAATTCATAAACTATGTTTGCTGCTAAAAGAGCAGTAATTTCAGAAGGATCATATGCAGGTAAAACCTCTACAACATCAAACCCTATGAAATTCAAATCCTTTAATCCTCTGATTAATTTCAAAGTTTCTCCGCTAGTAAAGCCACCAATTTCAGGAGTACCCGTTCCAGGTGCATATGCAGGATCTACAAAATCTATATCAAAAGTAAGAAAAACTTTAGATTCTCCTACCCTTTTTTTAATTCGTTCTATTAAAGAATCCAAACCTATTTCTCTAATCTCTTCTGTTGTTACAACATCAAATCCTAATGACTTTGGGATTTCTAGATGTTCTGAGGAATAAATTGATCCTCTTAATCCTATCTGTATAGAATTATCAGCAAGTAAAAGATTTTCTTCAATTGCTCTTTTAAATGGTGTTCCATGATTATATGGCTTACCAAAATATTCGTCGACTGTATCACTATGAGAATCAAAATGTATTAAACTAACAGGACCATGAATCTTGGTTATAGCCCTCAATTCTGGTAAAGATATTGCATGGTCACCACCAAGTAGAATGGGTATAATTCCTGCTTCTATAATTGGTACTAAACTCTCTTCGATTCTCTTATAACCTTCTTCGATGTATCCTGGGACGACAGGTAAATCTCCGTAGTCTATCCCTGAAAGAAATTCGTAAGGACTAATGTCCAATATAGGATTGTGGTGCCTAAGCAAGGCTGATATTTTCCTAATTGCTGCTGGACCTTCTCTTTGTCCTGTTCTAAAAGATGCTCCTGCATCTGAAGGTACACCTATTATTGCAAAATCTACTCCTTCCAGTTTTTTAATAAAAGGTAAGCGCATGAATGTTTGGATTCCTGAAAATCTAGGTGATTTTATTGGATCAACTGGTTTATATTTATTCATCTTCAATCACTAAACACAAAGTATGATTGTTTTTCTAACTTATATAATGTTCTAGAAAATTGATATTAAAATGGAATAGCGAGAGAAGAAAAGCGAAGATGAGCTTAAATTACTCATCATTATCCTTAACTACTTTTTTCTTCTTAGCATTTTTCTTGAGATTATTTCTAAAGCTTGGGTAACTGGATAAATCGTCTCATTTACTGCTGGAGCGTAACACAAATCAGATTGAAGTAGTTCTAGAAAAGTCATCTCGTTTTGCATTCCCAAAGAAATTACGTTCAAATTATCTGTTATAGAATCTGGTCCAATTGCTTGAGCACCAAGTATTTTTCCTGTATTCTTATCGGCGAGTATTTTGAAGTACAATTCTTCAGCATCTGGCATATATAGAGGTTTGTTGTGTGTCTTAATTTTGGCAATAACTACCTCAAAACCTGCATCCTCTGCTGCTTTCTTAATTAGTCCAACAGACCCAACTCTAAGGTCAATAAATGGCACTATGAAATTGTTCATCGTACCTGGAAACTTCAAAGTTCCAGGTTTTGCAATTGTCATAGCTGCTACTCTTGCCATTCTAACACAGCAAGTTGCTATTGCTGAATTGATAGGTTGTTTTGAAACTAAATGAATTGTTTCAGCACAATCACCTACTGCAAGTATGTTTGGGTCAGAAGTTTTCAATTCTTCATCAGTTACAATTGCACCAGATTCACCTATTTTTAATCCTGCTTCTTGTGCTAAGGTGACTTCTGGTCTAATACCTGTTGCTGCAACAACAAAATCACAATCAAAATCTCCTTGATCAGTTGTAACTTTTGTTGCCATGCCATTTTCATCTAAAACAATTTCATTTATCCCTACTCCAATAACGAATTTTAGCTTGGGGAGCTTCTCTTCTAGGAGTTTTACAGTTTCATTTGCATAATCTGGATCTATTAGTAAACGCATGAGTCTGGATCTAGCAAGAACAGCGGTTTCAATTCCTCTATGAGCGAGTTCTGTAGCAACTTCAAGCCCTATTGCAGAAGCACCTAAAACGACAGCTTTTGAAGCTTTCGCAGCAGCTTCTCGTATTTTTGCAGAGTCTTCAATCCATTTTAGAGCATAAACATTTTTTCCATCAGCTCCTGGAATTGGAGGAAATTTTGCTTTAGAACCTATACAAATAACAAGATAATCATACTCAACTTCGAAAACTTCATCATTTTCTAGATTTTTAACATTTACCTTCTTATTTTGGCGATCAATATTGAGAGCTTCATGACGACGCAAAAAGTTTATCTTCATCATATCGTAATTTAAAGATTCGATTAGAAGACTCTCATCTTCCCACAATCCACCAATTGCATAAGGCATAGCACAAGGATGATATGCATCATAATTCTTCTTGTCAATTATTGTGATCTCTGCATTTCTATCCCATGCACGGAGAGTGGTAGCTGATGTCCAGCCAGAGGAACCATGTCCAACATATACAACTTTCATGGTCGAAAACTCTGGTAAGTCTTTATTAAAGTTACGAATAAGTCACGAAACGTTGATCTAAAGAAGTTCTCTTAGTCATACCTGATTTGCCATTATTAATTAATAAAAAGAATGATTAATGTACGATTTTCAAAATATGCTTATATTGGAAAAAAGTATAGTGAATCAAGATAGATCTAGCTCTAGTTTCTCTAGTGGTTGAAATAACTCGATTCCTGTTCTTTCTTTGACCCAACTAATTATGTGTTGATATAATTTATTATAGTCAAATTCTTTATGCTCATTTTTCCCTGGTATAACTAGTTGATGTTTCTCTCCAATTTCAATAGCTTTCTCATATCCCGCTGCAGCATGTCTTAAAACTGCACTCATCGGATCCCAAGTTAGTACTCTGAATAATCTTTCTTGAGATAGTCTAGTACCATCTGCTAGAATTACTTGTCCTGCATGAAGCGAATATCCTACTCCCACTCCACCACCACCATGATATGAAACCCAAGTTGCTCCACTCAACGCGTTCCCCATCAGATTTAGAACAGGAAAATCGCCAATAGCATCACTGCCATCCTTCATACCTTCAGTTTCTCTGTTTGGGGATGCAACACTTCCACCATCAAGATGATCCCTTCCTATAACAACAGGAGCTTTAAGAATTCCTTCTGCAACAAGTTTGTTCATTAACATTCCAAAAGCTGCTCGACCAATAAAACCTGCCCAGAAAACTCTAGCAGGCAATCCATTTTCAAAAGGAATATATTTATCAGCTAACTCCAACCAATTCACTAATTGTTTATCATCAAAGAATAACTTCTTTGCGTAGTCATCAGTAGTTCTGATATCTTGGGGGTCATTGCTCAAAGCCATCCATCTGAAAGGTCCTTTTCCTTCACAGAAAAGTGGTCTAACATACTCTAGAACAAATCCTCCATAATCAAAGGCGTCTTTCACTCCCAATTCATAGGCTTGTTGTCGAATATTGTTACCATAATCAAATGTTTCTGATCCTCGCTTGTTAAGTTCAACCATCTGATTTACATGACGAATAACAGTCTTTCTAGATTGCTCGATATATTCTTCAGGGCTTTCAACTCTTAGAATATCTGCCTCATCATAGGAAATACCCATGGGGTAATAACCATTTAACAAATCATGTGCTGATGTTTGATCAGTTAGAACATGAGGTGTGATGTTGTTATCAACAAGATGCTGTAAAAGGTCAACAGCATTGCATAAAACGCCTATAGAAATGGATTGATCTTTTGCCGCTGCTTCTCTAGCAATTTTTATTGCTTCTTCGATAGATTCAGTCTTATAATCAAGATAAGGAACCCCTTGATTTCTTCCCGTATTATACATTCTATCTATTAAATTCGGATTTACTTCAGCAACTATAGCGATTTTACCACACATTTTGATTGATAGGGGTTGTGCTCCACTCATTAAACCTAAACCAGCGCTAACAATCAGCTTTTTCTCAAAATTTGATAATTTCTGATAGACATCTTTCTTTTCTGCAGTTTTGATAGCAGCTGCAATTGTTTCATAAGTTCCTTGAATAATACCTTGTAATCCTATGAATATAAACGAACCAGCTGTCATTTGTCCATAGACAGATAATCCTGAAGCAACAAATTCTTCAAAATTAGGGGCCCAATGAGGTACAATAACGCTATTTGTTATAACACATCTGGGGGACCAGCGTGTTGTTTGCATTTTACCATAAGGGACACCAGATTGCAAAAATAATGTTTCATTTGGTTCTAAATTTTTTAAGAGATCAATGGTCTCATAGAAGGATTTCCAGTCTCTGGCAACTTTACCAGAACCACCATAGATGTATAATGATTCCCAATCTCTACCATTATGCAGATTAGATATCATTGCTCTGATAATAGCTTCAGTCTCCCATCCTGCCTTTGTTCTAGGTTTTAAAGCCTCTTCTCCTTTTGGAAGGGGGGGAATTTCGTCAGGTTTGAAGTCTAGCTTTAGGCGCTCTTCCTCAGATAATCGATTTTTTCCTGAAATGATTTCTTCCATCTTATTTCTATAATTCATAGATTCACCTTATTATCTCTCTAATCTAAAAGAAATATAGCTATCAAAAATATTTCTCTTTGAAGCTTAAATAATTGTTCTTAGATGAAAAGAAATAGAAGTGACTTTGGAAGCTTTTAAAAGATAAAGGTCTAAGGTAAACTTACTACTTGAAACATTCCACCTAAGGAATATCTGTGATTATCATGAGTTCTGAAATTAAAATCATTTTAGACAAAATATCATCTGAAGGACGGCATATTCTTACTTATGCAGAATCAAGGACAATAATGAAACTTGCTGGTTTACCATTAAACAAAATGTGTTTTGCAAAAAATCTAGATGAATGTGTTACAAAAGCAAATGAAATAGGATATCCTGTGGTTTTGAAGATAATATCAAAAGATGTAATTCATAAATCTGATTCGGGAGGAGTTAAAATCAGGATTTCTTCAGATAGTGAATTAAGAACAGCGTATAATGAGATGCTGACTAGTGTTAAGAACTATTACCCCTCAGCAGAAATTGAAGGTTTTAGTATTGAAGAAATGGTTGAAGGAGTGGAACTTCTTATTGGAACTAATACAGATGATCAGTTTGGTAAAATGATTGCTCTGGGAATAGGAGGGATTTTTGTTGAAATCTATAAAGATGTAACATTCCGTTTAATTCCCATATCTGAAAAGGATGTAAGAGACATGATAGAGGAAATTCAGGGTAAGAAAATGTTAGACGGTTATCGTGGTTTACCTGAAGTTGACTTGTTGGAACTGAGTAATTTTGTGATAAATGTTTCAAAGATTATTGAAGAAAATAAGGTAATAAAGGAAATGGATTTGAATCCTGTTGTAGCAACTAAGGAAGGATTGAAGGCAATCGATGCTCGGATAATTCTAAGCTGAATTCTTATCTCCAAATGATAAATCAAATACTTTTTAATATCTTGAAAAAAGGAAACTTGGTGATATTATGTCCAAAGTTAAAGCAAGCCACATTCTCGTTAAAAAAAGATCGGAAGCTATTCGAATACTAGATGAAATAAAAGCTGGAACTGATTTTGCAGAACTAGCAAAAAAGCATTCAATTTGCTCTTCAGGAAAGAAAGGAGGAAGTTTAGGATTCTTCACTAGAGGACAGATGGTAAAGGAATTCGAAAAAACAGCATTTTCATTAGCAAAAGGAGAACTCTCAGGTCTAGTAAAAACAGAATTTGGTTATCATATAATAAAACGAACTGGTTAATCTCTTTTTTTTCTTTTTGCAAGAGAGAAATATTTATATTTGATTGAGTGTGTATAAATATAGCACACACGAAGGTGAATTTAAATGTCAGTAGATGTTGATGATAATATCAAAAGGCAAGTTAAAGAGATTTTCCAACACATGGAAAACCAAGTTACTGCCAAGTTATTTGTAGATAAAGAGAAGTGTTTGACATGTGCTCAAACAAAAGAAATCATGGAGATGTTAGCGGAACTCGCTCCTGAAAACATGATAAAGGTTGAACTTTTCAATAAGGAAGAAAATCCTCCTGAAATTCAAAAATATAACATTGAACGATTTCCAACCATTATATTACATGGAAAAGAAGAGCGTAATGTTGTGTTTACTGGAATTCCAAGTGGTTATGAGTTTGGTTCATTGGTGGAAGATATATTAGATATCTCAGCAGGAAAGATTACTCTAAAAAAAGAGAATTTAGAGAAAATTCAAAAGATTGACAAACCAATGAAGATTCAAGTCTTTGTAACACCTACTTGTCCTTATTGCCCAGCTGCTGTTAGATTAGCTCATAAAGCAGCAATGGCAAATCCAAATATTTATGGTGAGATGGTTGAAGCTACTGAATTTCCACTGCTCTCACAGAAATATTTTGTAATGGGCGTTCCAAAAACTGTGATTAATCAAGGGGATGTTCAGTTTGAAGGATCTTTTCCTGAGGATAATTTTGTAGAAAAATTGATGGAAGCTTATGAAAAAGCTTAATTTATCCTTCCTTCTATTCTTTTTTTATGAAAATTAATCGTCTTGAATAATTTCACTTGGATCTTGTAATTCTTCTTCATCAGATTCTGGCTCTTCTGGTTCTGGCTCTTCTGGTTTCGGTTCTTCTGGTTTTGGTTCTTCTGGCTTTGTTTTCTTTGGCTTTGTTTTCTCTGGCTCTTGAACAATTTTTGGTTCTTCAGCTTCCTCGACTTCATCTGGCAGCTTAATTTCTTCTGGCTCTTCAGCCTCTTCTATGCCCTCTTCCTCTTCTTTTTCGAATCGTTTTTTATCCTTTTTGAGCTTTTTGAGATTTTGTTCAACAATGTCAATGACTGTCTTCTTCTGCATTTCTACTTCATTTAATTTCATTTTCACTTCTTCTTCTGAAAGAATCTTTTTAGTTGTTTTATCATCAGCTATGTCTATTGTTTTTACGTAATCTTTAACCATGTTCAATCTCATACTTAAAGCTTTGAAAGATTCATAATCATTAACTACGGCTATTTGATTTGGTACACCTTGCAGTTCTAGAAGATATTGTTGTAGTTGAAAAGCATAATTTTCCAGTTTATCTGTCATTTGGAATACTTTTTTGTTAAGTTCCTTTTCTTCCATATCTGCTTTTGTTACTCTGGTCTTCCTATCTTCTTTATCAGTGAAGAAAAGAACATGTACTTTTCCGTAAATATACAAAAAGAAAGGTAATGCAAACAGCATTACAAAAATTGGAACAAAATTGATTAGGTAAATTGTTACTAGGCTTGGTAAACCTTGATATTGAATAAAAAGCGGGAGTAGAGCTTGTTCAAAAGCTGGAATTGTTTCATTGAAAATTATTGTGATGGCCCCATAAAACAGAACAACAGGTATCGAAATGCCTAATGATTTCAATAGAGGCATAATCATGTTGAAAGTAGAATCTACCGAAACATCATCTTTATACTGGTACAAACATTCCGTAACTGCTATTAATGCCACAAGAAAGGCTAAGGGAATCTCAAAGATTGCCAGAATTAAAACATTCATTCCAAAAACTGGTATAAGAAGAACACTAAACATTGTTCCAACAATAAGTGCGAAAATACTTTGATTAAGATTTCGAGACATTCTTACATGTGGCATAATTATTACTAGGTTTGGATTCTAAAAAAAGGTTTTCCATGAAGGAAATCACAAAAAAATCTCCTCAATACACATTGTCTTTCCAGAATCTTTTTGAACAATGAGTTAACTCCTTTATTTGATAAAATGAAATCTAAGTCATTTGTATTGGGTTTAACTATTTTGTTTCTTACAGTAAGTTTAATTCTTCCCCATCAAAATATATTGTCAAAACAGGAAAAACCAGAGGACTATTACCCTAGTTTTGATTATTTTGCCAACTCACCAGATGAATTCTTTAACGAAACACAGGACCCAAGATATGCTCTAGTAGCTAGATTTTTTGGGATGATACAATATCCAAACAAAGCTAACCCCTCTATCATTGTTTTTAATGAAAAACTGAATATAATTACATCTGGCTCTTCTAGCGCATCAGATTGGAATTTCACTTTACATAAAACCAACTCCTCTCAAATTCTTAACATAGTTTCCTCTGATTATGTTGATGAAAAGTGGTATTTTGAGGTCTTACCAACTCAAATGGAGGAGGGACTATATGATTTACAATTAAATTGTAGCGAAGGATCTGATTATCAGACTCATTCAGTAAAAATAATTGAGGAAAAAACATATCCATTTACATTTGTACACATATCTGATGCTCATTTCCCCTCATATACATATAGTAATGATACTGCCTTTAATTCTTCAGATATCAATCTAGAAGAATTAGCCAAAATTAAAGAGTTAGATCCAGATTTTGTAATTTTTACTGGTGATTTAATACAAGGTCCAACTTTGTATTTTCTTAATCCTGTGACTGGTGGACATATGAGAGGAGAGATTCAGCTTCGTCTTGGACTTTGGGCTTTAGACACTCTTGATTTACCTGTATATTGTATACATGGAAATCATGAATTTTCTCAAAGTACAATGGTTCCTGACATAGTAGAAGATAATTGGTATAACTATCTTGGACCTATTCGTTATCAAAATTTTACATATCTGGATTGGGCACTGGTTGGATTCGGATCATCATTTGAAGGACTTAATTCAGAAGAGATCTTACAAATGCGACAAATTCTTAGTGAAAACAGTGACGATGCTACAATACTATATTATCATCATGATTTCCATAGTGATGCAACAAACTTCAACAAACGATATCCAATAGAAGTTAATCTATATGGACATGAACACATAGAAAGTCTATATCTGAGTAATGATGTTCTATATCACATACAAGAACCTCTTTTTGATAGGGGATTCACTCAATTTACAATTCTAAATGAAACAAGTTTAAGTGTAGATTCTACAACGTACAATTTTGAATTACTCCCTTATATTCCACCAACAACTCCAACACCTTCAAACTATGCTTACTTGTTTGCTTTCCTTGCAGTATTCACACTTGCGGTAAGAAAGAAAAAGAAATTGAAACAATAACTGTATTTAGTGTCGGACATCTTTTAATATACTACTAAATACCTTATACTGTAGTGTGAGGTGGTAATATGCTCGAAATTGAAAGGTATAAAACTAACTTAAATGATGTTTTTTCATCACAGAGAAAATTTGAATTACAACTGTTGATAGAGAAGGAATTGGCTGATGCTAATTTCAAGGTTGGAAAGATACCAAAAGAAGCTAATGATGTTATTCAATTGAAATGCATACCTGAATTTGTTAAATTGGAGCGAGCTAAAGAAATAGAGAAGGAAATCCACCATGATCTTATGAGTCTCGTCCTTGCAATTTCTGAACAATGTGGTGAGTATGGCGGATACATCCACCTTGGAGCTACTTCTTATGATATACAGGATACTGTGAGAGGATTACAACTCAGAGAAGCTAAAAAAGAGATTTTGAGCGCTTTGGAAACTACAATTGAAATTGTAAGTAAATTAGCTGAAGAACATAAGGAATTAGCATGTATTGGGAGAACACATGGAATACATGCTGTACCAACAACATATGGAATGAAATTTGGGAATTTTCTAAATGAATTACTTCTAGCGAAAAAGACATTGGAAGGATTTAAGGTAGCTTATGGTAAATTTTCAGGAGCGGTTGGAACTTACGCATCATATGGAACCCAAGAAATAGAAAAGATAATCCTTGAAAAACTAGATTTAGAAAAACAACCAATTACTACACAAGTAATTTCTAGAGTTATTCATGCAAATTACATTTACAGCCTTGCACTTATTGCTACTGTCTTAGAGCATTTCGCAAAAGAAATCAGAAATTTACAACGAACCGAAATCAATGAAATTAGAGAATCTTTCATCAGTACGCAAGTAGGTTCTTCAACTATGCCTCAAAAAAAGAATCCTGAAAAGAGTGAAAGAATTTGTGGCTTAGCTAGAATCATTAGAAGTAAAATACAACCTACTCTAGAAAATGTGGGATTGGAACATGAAAGAGATTTATCAAATTCAAGTGCAGAAAGAGTTATTTTTGCTGAAACATCTATTTTAACCCATTATATCTTATTACAGATGAATGATATTCTGAAGAATCTGCATTTTAATATTCCAAAAATAAAAGAGAATCTCTATCTTCGGAAAGGAGCTCAATGTGCAGAACATCTGATGATTCGTTTATCAAATAAAATGGGAAGGCAGAAAGCACATGAATTACTCAAACAATTATCAAATGAAGAAGACTTTATAGAAGCAGCAAAAACAAACTCCATAATTGCTGAAATGTTCTCATCTACAGAAATTGAAGATATTCTTGATCCGATAAATTATCTTGGATTATCAAAACACATTATTGATGATCTATTGCATTCAGTGAAATGATAGTTAAAATCTATTTTTTATCTTTAGCTTCTTTCAAGGACTTAATCTCTTTTAAGAATCTGTTCTCTGTTCTTAGAATTTCTTCTATAAATAGTGATTTATTGGACTTCTCAAGAATCTCTAACAAAGCTATTTTTGGAGATTCATATGTTTTGGGGGCCCCTAAAATTGTTCTAATTCTGGATTCAGTTTGCCCTTCCCAATCTCCTATATTATATTGTAATGTTAGAAGTAGATTCCCAAACTCTTCTATTCCTGTGCTTGCAAAATATTCAGAAGCTTGAACAACTATTTCATTATAGTCACTCTCAATTTCAGACATGAATTGCCATAATAAATCGACCAAAAAAGTAATTCCTCTTAGATAGTAGAAGTTTCCTTCAGTTACAATCCCCTTCAGCAGAACAATGTAGTTATTTACTTCCTGATAAACAAACAAATCTGCAAGGTTTTCTTCGTTTATCTCAATCACGAGACGAATTAGATTGAATAGAATTCCTATTGAAATAATATTGTTCTTTTCCAAAGTTTGCTGAAGAATACTTGTAAGGTCAGAATAAGCTTTAACATACTCGCCTGATTTTATATTCCTAAGGGCTTCAAGATAACAATACCAGTATTTAAAGTCGTCATAACCCTCTTTGGCTAATTCTTGAATCTGAGACATTATTTCAGTTGCAAGCTCTTCTTTATCTTCAACAATATACATTAGTGTTTTTTCAACCAAAATTTGCCCCAATAAAGTTTTAAGTTTATTTTCTCTTAAATACCTCTCTACAAATTTGTAGCTCTCTTGAGCAATATCAGTTTTACTCGCATACTGACTAATTCTAGCTTTGTTGAGCTGGAGTACAACATTATCAACCATATCATTGTTTTCACTTATGAGGCCTTGTACCTTCGTATATCTTGCTAAACTCTCTCTGAAATCTCCTTTCAGAGCTAAAATGTCTGCTATTTTTCGTAAACATCCTACTCGTTTATTACGATCAAACACATCAGAGTAATGACTATAAGAGGATCTAAGTTTAACTAAAGCTTCATCGAATTTACCATCATTTATATCAAATGAAGCTTGAAGTTCTTTAATTTCTGCAATCTTCATACTATCTGAAATTCTTAAGAAGAAGTTTTTCGCATTATTTAAATGGATTGCTGCTTTTCGAGAATTACCTAGCTTTGTATAGCCTTCTGCTATTAAGATATCACAGTTAGCACTACTATCCTCATCGCCAACTTCCAAATATAGAATCTGGCAGGCAAGAAGAGTAAAGATGTTTCTATCTACTTCATTATTTCGAGTTATATTAATTTGAGATCTTAGGCGTAAAGCATCTGTTTTTCCTTTTTGATATTGTATCTCCTCTGATAATGTTTCAATTTGATCTGCTCGTTTTAGTGCTGAATCAAACTTTCCCTGCCTATAATCGCTGGTAGCAATTTGCACCAATGCTTGAGCAAATTGCCTTTTGTTTCCTATATTTACGACTTGATTGTAAGCTTTATCAAAAATCTCTTGAGCCTTATCCTTTTCATTGGTAATTGCATAGCTTTCTGCAATAGCTAAAAGAGTTATGAATGATTTATTGTAATCATGATAATGGTTAGCAAGTGAATAAGCAGCATTAAGGCTATCTCTTGCCATCTTATGATGACCCAATTTAATCATTATCTGTCCTCTAACAAAATGTCCTTTAGCCAGATAATACTGAGAAATTCCCTGCAATTTATCATTTGTTTGTGCAGATAGTATATTTCCCGCTTTTAGTTCTCCTTTGAGAAAATGAACATGAGCTAAACCGATATCAACGGCTCCTATTAGAGGAACATTAGATATGTTTTCTGCTAAAACTCTTGCTTTAACATATATTTTATTTGAGGCAATATAATCAGAGGAATCAAGTTGTTGTTCTCCAAGTATTAATAGTCCTATTAGTTGCCAAAATTGATCTCCTGCATTTTCTCTTTTGTGAATAAATTCTTCAATTTTCTTTAAGCCTGCTATATTGCTTGCAGATTGAAGATCGATTAATCCTTCAGTGAAATCCTTTATGTCTTGAATTTGTTGATGTATTCTTCTCGTATTTCGAGGATCAAAGATATCCTCTAAAATGGTTTTGTAACTGTCAATATTTTCTGAATCACCAATTAAATGCTTCAGATATACCAACCAAAAAATGGCTTCTATCAGAGGCATAAAGTCTGATGTTTCCTTTTCTATTATTTGCTGTAATGTAGAGATAGCTTCATCAACCTCACCAATTTCGAAAAGAGCAACACTTCCCCATACTTTTGTACCTACGATATCATCTGTAATCGCTTTGATAGCTAAATCATATTGCCCTGTCATTACACCTATTTTGCTTGCTAGATACCTTAATTCTTCATCTTTCTCATAGACAGGATCATCAATAACATTCCATAAAATTCTCCCTATTTGTTTAGAGGCTTCTGATGTAAATTCTCCTTGAAGTGCTTTAATAATAAAATCTGCTAATTCTGGACTGATGCGGTTTCTATGAGCAGCTATTTCAGGAGGTAAAGAATCTGTCATTGATAATCATCTGCAAGCAGTAATAAAAAAACAACGGAGATTAAGATAAAAAAGTTTGTGTAACTGTTACTCTGTTCTCAAAGCTTCAAGAATTCACATTTATAACTTCTTTAACTCCAGGAACTCTTTCCTTTAGTACTTTTTCTACATAACCTGTTAAAGTCATTTGACTATAAGGACACCCTCTACATGCACCTTGTAATTCTACTTTTACAGTACCATCTTCTTCTACATCTACAAGTTCAATGTCTCCACCATCTTGTTGTAGTGCTACACGAATTTCGTTTAATGTTGCTTGAACTTTATCTTTCATTATAATCACAATATTTTGCGGTTGAGTGTATTTCAATTTTGCATTTATAAGTGTGATTTTTTGTACACTAATTTGTTGTTTTAGATAATCTTATGCCTAAAGAATCGTAGAGATGTTTTTGTTAATTTAGATTTTCTCGTTTCCTTCTATTTTTTGAAAAATATCACTTGTGAAAGGTATTAAAGCAATAATCAGTTCTCTTGTAAAAACGTCCTTTCTGAATATTTTGTTTCCTGTAAATACAGCCGTACTACCACCTCTTTGTTTAACATTCTCTTCATTTGTTATTCTATCCATTATATCCCCTAATTCCAAAGATGTATTGTTTACTAATTCCTCATAAATTGTCCTTGGAAGAGGCATTCTCCCTCCCCCTGCAATTGAATCTTTACCTGAGTTATTACTTACACATACATACCAAGTTAGAAAAGCACCATAATCATCACAATCCATGCCCCCTTCCATACTAACAAAAAATTCTGCATTTTCTTCTTTTCTTGCAACCTGAACCCGTTTTACAGCTGAACTAAGTGTTTTCTTGGAAGACATAGGTTGTTTTACAATTTCCTTATGATTACTCATTTCGAGAGGAAAATAAACTATATTTTCAAAAAATGAACTAAAAGCTTCTTTTACTGCTTCAATTTTAACTGGATTGGTAGAACAAATTACAACTTTCATATATTTTCAGTTTCTAAATAATGATATCTTTTTTAAGCATGATGTACAAAGGTAGTTTAGGTGTTAAGGATGAATGAGTGTCATTACTGTAGAAACCCAGTACAATCTCATTGGAACTTTTGTCGTAAATGCGGTGCAAGATTGTTACATAAGGAAGAACCAGAACTAATTGTAAAGTCCGAAGAAGTCATTGAAATTGCTAAGGTAGACCCCACTTCTCCCACTGGTATGATTTATGAACCATTGGAAGTTGAAGAAATTGAAGTAGAAGAGACGCAGGAGGAGATAAAGGACTTAACTGATGATGAACTAGTAGAGCGAATAGCAGATGTAATAGTAAAGAGAGATGATTATAACGCTCTTTTGAGAAGAAGAACTGATATCGATGCAGAAATCGATAAATTACTAGATAGGGTGAAGAATAAATTAATTCCTAAAGATGAAGCTTTACCCAGAATCAAGCAGTTAAAAGAAGAAGTAGATTTTGTTATTTCTGAAGAAAACGAATTTGAAAACTTCTCTGCAATTTTGCCAATTGAAGAAATCATCGAAGATAGAAATAATGAACGCTCGAAGCTCAAAAAGCTCTCTGGACTTAAGGGAGATAAAGCAGTTAGTAGAGCTACTTTAGAAGAAATGGAAACAAGGTTCAAGAAGAACATAGAAAATCTTACAACTAAACTCAATATCGAATTGGCTAAAATGCGCAAAACTTTTGATGCTCTAGAAAACAAGATGAAATCTCTACAAAGAGATTTAGAGGTTCTATATGTGAACTCACAAACTGGTGAGATTTCAGAAAAGAAATATGAGAAACATAAGTTAGAGAAATCAAAAGAAATTGATAAGATGAAGAAAGTAAGTAAAACTGTTGCTGAAATATTAGCAGAAGCAAGATAAACGGTGTCTAAAATGATATCTGATCCAATTCATGCGATAAATGAAAGAATTTCAATAATAGATGGTCCCTCTGGAGATGGGGGAGAACGTAATAGAGGATATTTGCTAGGTAAAGATTCCTTTGCAATAATCAACACTGGAAGAAGAGGAAGTATAGAAAACACATTTCTAGAAGCAATTTTCAATAAGGGAAAAGACACAAAAGATGTAAAATTTATTTTCCTTACACATCCCTATCCTGACGTGATGGGGGGAGTGTACAAGCTAAAGAAAATATTTCCTAATGCCCAAGTCGCTATTAATGAAAAATGTAAATCTATAATGGATGACCCTAATAATCTGATTAAAGAAAATAATTTCAATTTCACAAGAAAGGAGAAATTATACTTTGCTGTTAAGAAGGATCCATTCGATGATTTAGATGCATTCAAACCAGATATTTATTTCAAAGATGGAGAAAAGTTTGAAATCGATGATACAAAGTTGATGGTAATTAATTTTGATGGAATATGTGAAGGTCATAGTATGTTTTTTGCAACTGCAGAAAGAGCTATGTTTACTGGTGATGCACTCAATTTGTATCCTGCTCTCTCTAGCAGCTATTTAATTGATTATTCGGGTTCTTATAAAATATGGTTGAAAAATATCGAGTTTCTCGAAAAAGCAGAAATTTCCATGATATGTCCTGCTCATGATAATTATCAAGAAAATCGACATGTTATACCTTACGTAAATGATGTAAAGGAAGCATTTCATCAGTTTGAAAATCAATTAGAAATGGCGATGACAGAACAGAAGTATCTGACTATGAACCAACTAATTGAAAGAGTTCATAATTCTCAAGGTATCGTTTGGTATCATCCCTATTCTATATTGGCACCAAAAACCAACATGACTGCCCATCTGAATAAACTAATAGATGAAAACAAAGTTCAGAAAAATGAGAAATCTGATCCAATAACTTATACTTACATTGCACCAAGAGATGATGTGTTCTTCTAAGCAAATTAAGCTTAGAAGTTTTTTATTACATCTTTAACTAGTTTTAGTGGATTTTCTACTTTTTGTATTGATATTTGTGCAAAAGCTTTGTTTCCCCCACCTTTATTTTTTGTAATTTCTAGAAGCTTCTTCGTAACTTCATCTGCTGGAATTCTTTCATCAGAAGACAAGATGTAAAGAATTTCATTCTTTCCTATTATAACTATAAGAAATCCTTCAATCATTTCTTTAGCAGCTGATTGAATTGCTTGACGGTCAATTTCTGGTAATTCGAAAAAAATGCAAGATATTCCATTGATTGTTATCTTCCAATGTTGTAGATTTCTGAAAATCATTTTCAATAATTTTACATTTCCTGATTGTAGGACATCGAAGTTGTTAAGTTTATTTTGTATCATCTCAATAAGTTTTTCATCTTTCTTTTGAGTGAGCTCTTCTAAAGCAATCATCATTTTTCTTTGTTGATTTGCAAATGTAAGACCATGTTGATCAACTAGAAGTTTGAGAGTATATGCCTTGAGATTCTCAAGAATTATTCCCTTAACTTCTGAAAGATTCTTCACATGAATACCTCCACAACAGGCTAAATCAAATCCTTCATCTTCACCAAGTTGAATGAGTCTAACCGTTTTTTCATCTGAGGTCTTCCCTCTTGTTCTTTGTTTGAATTCTCTTTTATATTTCTCTTGATTTACAACAATTGATTCAATTTTAGTTCCTGAATTTATAATATCATTTGCATGTTCTATCGCTTTTAACACCTGCTCAAGTGATAATTTTATGGAAGTTTCAATATCGATCTTACCTTCCTCAAAATTAGCTTTTAGAGTTTTACATTGATAAAACTCTTCTAGAATGTGAGATATGAGATGTTGGGAAGAATGTGCTTTCATAAACGAATATCTTCTTTCCCAATCTAATTTTAGAAGTACTTCTTTTCCTTCTTCAAATTCAATTTTTTCTTTAGATTTTATTTTATGCCAGATTCCCTCCTCGTCTTTATAGACATCAATTATTGGAAATTCTTTATCAGTATAAATAATAGTACCTCTATCTGATAATTGTCCCCCTCCTCCTGGGTAAAAGAATTTCTTACTGAACTGTAACTCCCTTCCTCTAGTTTTTGTTATTTTTCCTGTCATTTCTTCTTGATATGGAATTTTCCAATATGCAGGGATTAAAATCTCATTATCCATACTTGAAGAAAACATGAAATAATAAATAAGGTTGTGTTTGAAAGCTTTCTCTTTAACAAAAGAGAAAAATGGAGTTTATTTGTTTATTAATTTTACTCCACAATTTATGCACAATGCATCTACTGCATTATTCGAGGTTTCGCAATAAATACAGAATCAATTAGGAATATGAAAGGAGTTTTTGTAGTATTATTCCAAAAATTTTTAACAAAACAATATTTCTTGTTTCTGATAGCTAATGAAAGCAAGGCTAGAGAAATTCTTTAACGCCAAATCATTTTGTGTTGTAGGTGCTTCAACTACTCCCAATAAACCTGGGAATGTAGTAGCATATAATTTTGTAAACTTTTTTCCTGGGAAAACATATCTTGTTAACCCAAAAGGTGGAGAGCTATATAATAATAAATTATACAAATCAGTTTTAGAGATAGATGATTCAATTGATGCAGCATGCATTATCGTTCCCGCTCGATATGCTCCTTTGGCATTACAAGAATGTGGAAAAAAAGGTATAAAGAACATTATTGTTACAACTGGTGGTTTTAGCGAAATTGGGGATGAAGGAATCAAACTTCAACAACAAATGTTAGATATTATGAGAGAGTTTGAAATTACTGTTATTGGACCAAATTGCTTGGGTTTATACTCACCAGCTCTTGGTTATGACACAATGTTTTTACCAGATAGTAAATTGAAAAGACCAACTAACGGGCCTGTATCAATATTCACTCAAAGTGGAGCTTTCGGTGCTGCTTTCATTGATCAGCTCTCTCGTTTAGGTTCTGGTAAATGGGTTTCCAAATTTATTTCATATGGAAATGCAAGTGACATTAACGAAACTGATTCTTTAGAATATGTTGGACAAGACCCTGATACAAAAATGATTATTATCTATTTGGAAGACTTCAAAAACGGCAGAGAATTCATGCAAAAAGCAAGAGAAATATCTCTGAAAAAACCTATTATGGGAATTAAAGCAAATCGTACTGAAACTGGTGCAAAAGCAGGCGCATCACATACTGCTGCATTATCAGCTAATGATGTAATAGTGGATGACTTGCTAAATGACGCTGGTATAATCCGAGTAATAACGTGGGATCAATTAGAAGATTGTGTTTTAGTATTTGGAACTCAACCTTTGCCATTAGGAAATAAAGTAGCAATCGTAACAGATGGTGGTGGAGCTGGAGTAATGGCATCAGATATGGTTTCTGATTGTGGCCTTGCACTTGCTAAGTTTTCAGCTGAAGTACAGAAGAAACTTGATGACACTTTCCCATCATTTTATTCAACAGGAAATCCAATTGATATAACTGGTAGTGCAACTGCAGAAGATTATCGAATTGCTTTAGAATCTGTTTATGATGATCCAAATGTAGATTCAATTGTTAACATCTGTATTCCAGTTATACCTGATTTAGATATAGAAGAATATATCAAAATTACAAAAGAATTAGCTAAAAGAAAAGAAAAACCCTTTGTAACAGCTTTAGTTGGAGGCGAAGAAGCAGATTATGCAACTGCAGAATTATTGAAGGATGATTTACCTGCATTTGAAAGTCCTGGTAGAGCTGTGAGAGCTTTAGGTATGCTTACTGAATATACTAAACATATTCAAAAACATGGTGTGGATCCAAGATCTATCAAAGTGGAGGACTAAAAATGAGTGGAATAAAAGAAATATTTACAATAATCCAATCAGAACAGAGGAAAGCTGTTCTAGAACATGAAGCAAAAATGATATTGAGAAAAATGGGGATAATTGTTCCTCCTTCTACTCTAGTGAAAACAAAAGAAGAAGCTATAGAAGCAGCTAGCAAATTTGGATATCCCGTAGTTATGAAGTTGATGTCGATTGAAGTTATCCATAAAACAGACTATGATGCAGTTGTAGTAAATCTACAATCAGAAGAGGAAGTAAAATCAACATTTGATGATTTTATGAATAGATTTTCAAGTGTTGATGTTGCAGGTGTTCTTGTTGAAAAAATGGTTGGTAAAGGCCTTGAATTGATTATAGGAACAAATACTGATCCAACTTTTGGCCCTGTCATTCTATTTGGTGTAGGGGGAGTCATGGTTGAAGCAATCAAGGATGTGGTTTTTCGTTTGTGTCCAACAACTCAACCACAAGCATTACAAGCTATTGAAGAAATCAAAGCAAGGGTTTTGTTAGAAGGTTTCAGAGGAATGCCAAAGGTGAATAAAGAAGAACTTTCTAATTTGATTGTAAAACTTTCAGAATTGGCATGGGAATATAAGGAGTATATTGCAGAAATGGATATTAATCCAATAATTGCAAATGAGGATGGTTTATTCCCTGTAGATGCACGAATAATTCTGAAGTAATTCTCTTCTTTTCTTTGGTAAGTGAAAAAATAATTGCGAGAAACTAAATTTCCTCAAAATACTCTTCTAGTTCCACTTCCTCTTCTTTTTCCTCAGCAGAGAACCTTATATCCAAAGAAGAAATGGTTTCTTTCAGTGTTTCAAGTACTTTAGCATCATCTTCATAGTGTTGGGAGTCGATGATTCTTTTGTAAATTTCTTCAGGAAGATCATCAAAATATCTAATACCATAGGCTATGGCATCTCTAACTCTAGGATCAGAATCACTTTCAAGAATTTTAATTACTCTTTCCATAGTATCTTTATCATTTAGATAAAGTATGCACAAAGCACCTGTTGCCCTTTCTAATGGAAAGCTACTTGTTAGCATTGATACAAGATTCTGAGAAGTTTGAGCTTTTTCTCCTCGTTTTGTCAAAATCAAGGCAAGCCAAGTTTTTAGGTAAGGTGGAGATTTGTAAAATTTCTCATCTAAAGAAGGAATATCTAAATCCCTCCTGAGGAGTAGCTCTTTGAGTGCTGTATCTTTATTATCACCAGCTAAAGAGAGTAACAAAGTACCTAGTTTATCTTTTCTAAAAACAGCTATCAAAACTATTGGTATATAGAAAAGAGCAATTAAGGGATATACTCCTACTCTATTGTAGATTAAACCATTAACTGCATAGAAGAAGTAAAAAATTCCTCCAATCAATCCAGCTATTTTTAGAGGATATTGATAATTAAAATTACTTCTTATAATTGGATTCTTAACCCAGAGGTAACTCAATGAAAATGCGATGAACCCAATAGAAATAGGAACAGCTGTATACAGAAATACTGTTGTACCAATAACTGTTTGCTCAGTTATCGCTGTCGTTAGATACATAATACCAAAATATAGAGCTAAAGGAATTGTAGTTCCTAAAATCACGGTGGTCAATCTTCTTCTGATCGATTTTTCCTCAAGAAATTTAGTTTGCTTTTTCAATGTAGGAATCACAGATTCACCCATCTGGAGAGTTGCCTGAGACATTGTTGACAACAAACCTGTAAAGCTTTGCTTTCCATATTTTTTCGTAATAAGTGAATTAACCACGCCAACTAGAACAATGAAAATAATAAGTGAGAATAAAATACCTAGGTATGTAAAAATAAATTGCAATATTATTTCGATTACAAGCACTACTAAGAAGAATACAAATAAAACCAGTCCCTGATTTCTAATTGTTACATATGCTTTCCTAAAGAATGCTGCTGTGTCTCTATAGAAAACCAGAGGATATGCAATCATTCCTGCTAAACCTGCATATTGTAACCCTTGCAAAGTTTTGATTAAAGTAGCTGAAATATACGATTTCTCGGGAAAATCCCATTTTAAAATAATAAGAAACTCAACAATATTTGTGGTTTCATATCCAAATGCAAAACCAAGGAACAATATGATGATAGATAACTCAATTCTCCTGCTTAGGTGATAAACCATTATTGTTACAAATGCAATAAGCGAATAATATAGAATATCATTTAGTAAGGGTAAGAGCAGTGAATATGATTTAGTTTGAAATGCCTCGATTAAATATTGAGGCATTGAAAACTGTGATAATAAATAGAACATCAATAATGTAGACGCTGCAATAATAGCTACTCCATCTATTGTTCCAACTTTCTTGTTCATCGAATACATTATTCCGGAATAAAGAAGAGCAAATACTGCTGCTGCTGCTAAAATAGAAGCTATAAGAATTATGTATTGATTTGTTGACTGCCAATCAACTCCCCCTCCTCCATTTCCAGGATCTCCTCCATTTGGATCCAAAGGATTCACAATGCCGGCAATTTTGTTAACAGCTGGTTCCAAGAAAGTATTATACAAATAAGATAAACCAAAAACAAACGAAAGACCAAAAAATGCTACTTTGGCTGTGTTGAATTTATTTTTAGCTATTTTTTTAGGTGTGTTAATTCTAATCCCAAGTTTCATTATATAATATACAGATAAACCTACGACTGCTAGTAAAGTTCCAACATAAAGTGAGATGTAAGAGTTTGGATTTATAGATTCACTTGCACCAAAGAGATCTTTGAAGAGATTTGCACCAATAAGAAAACTTACCAAAGCTCCTAGAAGAATACCTAGAAGTTGCCCACCAAATTGAATAGTCCAATCCATAAAAACTAAGTCTCTTCCTAGAATTACACTAAATGATTCATATTGATCCTTTGGTAGAACACCTTTAGCTTTAAAATTCTTCCAAAATTTATTGAGGAATTGCCTTATTCTTGTAGAAAAGTTCTTTACTTGTTCAGGCTCTGGTGATGTCATTTATTAAACCTCAATATCACTCAGTATTACATCAAACTGTGTTTTTCTTCTCCTTCTTGATTTTCTTAATCTTTTGGTAATTTTATAAATGATGAAAGATACTATCGCAACTGCTATAGCAATACCAGTGTAAACTATATTCCAATTTCTAGTTACTTCAATAAATAATTGATAAGAATTATCAAACTCGTGAAGCTCATATATTTGACTTTCAGAATCTGTAAAAATGGAAATATTCCAAACCTTCAGTCCGAATCCTTGAAACTCTTCAAAAATGATTGGGATCGCTTCCATTACGTCAAGCCCCCCTTCAACTTTTTTGTTGATTCTTATTGTATCATTGACAACTACCCTTACCCAAAAAGGAGCAGAAGGTACTGAACCATTATTCTGAACAATAATATCTAATTGAAGTCTCCTGAATTCTGTAGGATTTGTTGGACTTACAAATACTTCTCTTACATTTAAATTGGGGAATCTGTACCAAGATGGAAAGAAGGTAGATGTGTTGTCAAAGTGTGATAATAAATTGAGTGGGTAGAGATTGTTGGCAGAACTGTTCCAATTGGCTGATTCTGGGGGTGAAGTTAAAAGAAAACCATGGAATGAACCATTTGCAAAAATACCAAGAGAATTATTCCAAATATGGGTAAATGAATCACCAAGATTCTTTTCAACATATCCTCCAATATCATAGTAAATAGTTCCATTATCTTCTAATATCATTGGAATTATCCAAGATTCTTCTCTATGAATAATAATACCGAGTTCTTGGTTTTTATAACTTAAAGCAGTTAAGTACCATTCAGCATAAGTCATTTTTTCTGATGCCATGTATTGAACTGTTGCTTTATGAGTTGTTCCATTAAAAGTATAATTGTACATTAATGTTAATGAGAAATTTATATAATTACTAGTAATATAGTGGTAAAACTCACCTGCAGCAAGACCACTATTAGAAAGCGTTACTACTCCATTTTCAGGTAAATCCTCTATAGGATCATTCAGATTACTTGTTATAGGATGAATAGTTTCCCCCTCGCCTATTGTAGATATAGTGAGTTCAGTATCACCTTGTAAAAGCGGGATTGAATCAATTTCTTGTGCTGGGTATACATAATACTCTTTTCCCCACAAAAAACGGGGAATTGCATTGTATGCAAATGATCCTTCAGTAATTGAGAGAGAATAAAAAACCACTCCAATTGGATTAGTGGATTCAATAATCGTACCCTTTTGTACATCTAATTCCAAAGTGTCTCCTATAAGTGGTAAATCATAAAACTCAGGATTTTCTCCGGGATTTGTAATTGTGATATCCGTTGAATTAATTCCTGCTACTATCATTGCTTTCATATTGTCATACTGACTTTGATAATGCCTTCCCCACATAGACATGACTAAGGGGGAATAGGAAAATGTATCATCAAAGGTTGAATTACTAAATGGATGATATATATTAATTTGAAGTGGTGCAAAGGTTTGAATCAAAGACCCATTTACTAGATTAGGTTCAAACAAGGGATTGATTACCAATGTTTCATTTTGGTTTAAAATGGTTTCATTTCCATGTTCTATAGATTCGAAACCAAAGATTATCGGAACTCCATCATAGAAAGTATTGATTGTTATCAATGTGGGACCAAATGGACCTGATTTTATTACTAAAGGAATTCTATAATTCATATATAATCCTCCAGCGGAACTCCCACCACTTGTATCTTCACCTCCTCCGTCTGGAGGAGGAATATCTCCTGAACTAGGACTCCCAGCAATTGCGTACTCAATTGTTGTGATAATGATGAAATTGCTTGAGGTTATGATTAACAGTAGAATAAATAGAGACTTGACTCGAACGTATTTCATCTTACTAGTCCTCTCCTCTTTGAACCAAAATAAGTAAGCAATAATTTTTCTGTTAGAACAGTTGTTGGCGCATCTATCACTTCTATATTTAAACCTCTAACCTTTCGCTTAAATTCATTAATTTTTCTAATCTCGAGGCCGAGCTCATACATGAACTTTCCTCTTTCAAGTAAATTACTCAAATTAACTGTTTTTATTTCTCCTGTTTCAGGATCTTGGTATTTTACTTGTCTAGGGTTTTTAGGAAATAAAAATTCTTCAGGATCATGAATATGAAACAGTTTAAAATCGTGATGCTTAACATTGGCAACCTTGAACCCATCCATTGCTTCCTCAAGATTGCCATGAAGGTCGGTAAGTATTATTATAATCGATCTTCTCTTCTGAGCTAAAGCAATTTCTTTTACAGTTTCGCCTATATTTGTGCTACCAAATGGAGCAATCTTCAACATTTCATTAAAAATATGATAAAGGTGTGTTTTTCCACCTCTAGCAGGAATATATTTGTGTATTTTTTCTGAGAAAGAAACCCATCCAAAATTATCTCTGTTATTCATAACAGTATATGCAAGGGTGGCTATTGCTTCTACTGCCATTTTAATTCTGGGATTTGGTTCACCCAGTAACATAGAATAACTAGTATCTAACATTAATATGACATTTGTATTCCTCTCTTGTTCATAGTCCCTAACTATCAATTTGAAAGGAACTCTGGATGAAGCATTCCAATCTACAAATCTGAGATCATCACCCTCAATATACTCTCTTAAATCTGCATATTCAGTACCAGGTCCTCGAAAGATGGATCGTCTATGTCCTTGAAGGAAGCTAGTAGTTTTTTCTTTGGCAAGAATCTCCAATCTCCTTAGCTTCTTCAGAGGTATTTTAACGCTATCTTTCTTCTCTTTCACAGTTTTTGGTTCACCTGCTACTGACATTATTTCACCTTTGTTTTACAAGTTCTTCATAGATGTTTGTTGCAGAAGTCAGAATAGTTTCACCTTGTTTCAAAACATAATTATCATCCCAAAGTAAACTATCTACTACTTTGAAAACTTGAATTGCTTCCTTGTGTAATTTCTTATCGTCTTTAATTATATCTAAAACAAGATTATTAAGACCGACAAGAGACACAATGTTAACCTCACCCTTGACAATTCTTGAGAGTATTTTTTGATAGGTTTGAATAATTTTTATAGATTCTTTTCCTTTCTTCTTAACTTTACCCATGTCGATAACTAGCGGTTCTTTCTCTTTTACTCTATCCTTCATTTCCTCTTCTAGAATCTCATCAAGTTCTTTATCCACACCTCTTGATATTCTAACCTTCTTTTTGATGAGTACTGAAATAAATGCAAATAATGGGAAGAGGTTATACATCCAGCTTGGTTCATGAATTCCTTTCTTTTCCAAATTTTTCGTAAAATATCTATTCAGAGATAAAACTACTACTAGAACAATAAGGAACAAGTTACAAATAATCATCCATGAATAAGATGGATTGTTGGCATTCATAAAAATCATTACAACCGCACTTAGGAAGAACCAAATCGCCATTGTGATGAAGATATAGCCTTCTTTTTGCCAGAATAACCATACACCAAGAACACTTGATATTATAGTAACAGCATAAAATATCAAAACCTGAGTCACAGTAATTCCTGACCAAAATGTGAAATAATATCCAACTAGCATTAGTGTTGCAAACATTGTTGCTCCGATTGCAATCTGAAACATTTGTCTTGTTTGGCTCTCAAATTTGATATCCTGTCTTAGCTGTTGTCTATCGAGACTACCTCTAAATTTTTCATAGTTTTGATAAAGAACTGCAAACAAAAGTCCCCCTAAAAAGCCTATATTCAGGATTGAAATAAACTTTGTAGTTTCAATCAATGCTCCCGCATCTACTTCATATACTTCTAAGAATTTAGCAAATATATCCCCATGGAAGGATATCGGTGCAAAGCTAATAATTAGTACAACATACATTAACCAAAATAGATTATTTGCGGAACCAATGAGATCTAGAACTACTGGTGGTTCAGCAACTGTCCACTCAGCTCCACTGAGAAATCTAGGCATTCGATCTTGAATATATTTTGCACGAATGATTCTTTCTAGAATTTCTGCACCAACAACTATTAATCCTATAATAGGTAGTGCTATCCAAATACCTAAGCCATTTGAATTTGTTCCTAAAAGAAGTAAAAACAAATTTACTCCTGTAGCACTTGCAATACTTTCTCCTGCTGCAGGAACTGTTGCTTGTAAAATTGAAAAGAGTATAACGATAAAGAATGGGGTGAGTTTGAGGAATGTGTACCAGATCTTTTCAAGTCTAACGCGAATTCCAACTCCTCTAGCTGTCTCTACTAATGTGGCATTTAACTCATAAGGATAGAGTTTTCGTGTGCCCTTTACTACTGCTCTAGATGTGCCTTTGAATACCCTTGTCCTCAGTCCAAACGATCTCATTAGAACATCCATCTTCTTCATAGATCTTTCAAGTGGAGTTGTAGTTTCTTCAGAACTCATTTCTCATCTTCTCCTTTCTTTTTTCTACCTTTCACCGTTTCCTGGATTTTCGTATAAGCTACAAAGATAGATGGTAGTGATATAATCCCAATAATTACAAGAAAAATGAATATCCATCTAGCAAAAGTCTGTGGATCAGGAAAGCCTGGAAGGTTGATTACGGGTAAAGCTTTGCTTTTTTTAACTTCAATATATGGCTCATCTCCTGGGAATTGAGCAAAAAACTCCTGAGCAACAGGAATTCCAGTACTATTAGCAATAATCTTGATAGTAATATTGAATCTATCTTCATCTGGTGGGATAAATGTTCTATTAAATTCATAGGTTTGATCTATTTGTGTAAGATTCTGGTTTATTATTTTTGAACCAGATGAGTGAGGAACTGGATCTTCTGGATAATTAAAAAAGAAAGAAACCAAAGTTAATGAGAGATTCTCACCTACTGCTAATCCTGTAGTTTTTATTGTGACTGTTATATTTTCATATTGATTTTGTTGCCAAGTAAGAGGGGCTTGAGAAACGACAGTGAAATTAGTATTTTCATCTATTTCAAATGAATATGTGGGGGAAGTATACACACCTTCTTGCCCAACTGAATGATAAACTGGAAATATACTCGCGATAAGAAGCGATATCAACATAAAATAGAAGATTTTTGATTTAGTTTTCATTTTTAATCTTTTCTCCATTTTTCTATTTTTTCGATTAATTTCATTACGGATTCTAAATAATCTCGAGCTTGTTGTTTATTATAGTAGATTTGCTCATTACTTATCCAACTGTTTGAAAGGGCTCCCCCTACTGAGAGAATCTCTAAAGTCTCAGTGATAAGGTTAGCAGGAATATATTGTCTGACAGTCCTCTCATGGAGCTCTTCAGGCGCTGCTAGTAAGTTTACTGGTACAATCCTGCTAATATATCCTAATAATTCCCAGTACTCACCCAACATTGCTTTCCATGGTTCTGATGCTGCATCTATTTCCTTAGCTCTATTCATAGCCTGCAATTGTATTTCTTCAACTGAAACAAGCATTTCATATTTTTGCTCCTCTTCTTGAATTTTTCTTAACATTCTTCTTCGAACAATAAAATATGTTAAAAGAAAAGCTAGAATAGGTGCAATTAAACCTAATAAACTGATAAATATAAGATTTCTACTTAAAGAAGCCCTCTGTTCTTCAGATATTTTTGTTTCAACTCTGAAGTGTTCAAATCTGGCAGATTGATTTTCTATTGCTTCAATTACATCAATAAACGAATATGTAATCTGTGTTGAGAACAAATCATGATAAGGATCGATATCTCTATCTTCATCGGTGAAAGTTACTTTTCTTCTACCTTCTGGAGTTTGACTTAGAGTTAGAATGCTTTCAGGTGATGCACTGTATAATATTGCCCCCTCTGGAACAATTACTGTAAATTTGATATCTGCCTTTGAATAAATTGGTGGTTGAGATTCTTCTTGCAATTCTGGATCAACGAATAATAACCAGAAATAATCAAGATATACTAAGATGTTGCTGTTGTTATAGTATGTATAAGGTCGTACTATTTCATACTCAATAAATCCTTGAAGATTTCTTATTACATATTTATCGCTGAATTGTTGGTAAGATAGGGGAGCATGAAATTCATTATATGCTCTGAATTCTAAAACTGAACCTGTATCGGCCCAAATACTGAAATTATCCACTGTAAAAGGTAATTCCATAATAACTGTCTCAAATGCAATTCCATCCGCTCCCAGTTCGATAGAGGATTCATACCTAATATCTCTTTCACCTGACATGATGGGGGTATATCCCTCGATTGTAACCATTTTATTATTTGCTACAACATCCATATCGGTTGTTATCTGCTGATTCGTATAAAGTGCTGGAGAGATTAAAAGTAAAATAAAGAAAGCGTTGAAGAGCGATGATACTCTTTTCCGGGGGTCTATTTCAGCTTCAATATCTTTTAACATCTTTTTTGGCATACTTCGTGCTTCATTGAGCTTGGATTTGAATTTCCTTTTAGCTCTTAAATAACCAAAAAGTGCAGCAAATATGCTAATTGCTATCGCAATAAATGCAATAAGTTTGAAGTAAATTTGTAATAGATTTAACAAGCTCTCAACTTGTTCAATCTCTTGTTGTTGAGATTGGTTTTCGAACATCTGTTCTGTAAACTGTAAATAAATTGGATCAAAATTGTAAGTAACTTCATATGTCAATGGTTCATGGAATGGATCCATAGCTCTTTCTTCATAATCCCATGTTATTCCAAATGAGTCGCCCTCTTTAACAATTATTGCATTATCTGTGGGAGCAAAACTTACTAGACCAGCATCCTCAGGTAATAATTGTTTATTGTGATAGGTTACTGGAGCATATCTTTCATCTCCATCTGGTGTTAGATAACTGAATTGAGCCCAAAAGGTGTCAAATATTACTACAAAATTGGTATCAAGGAAATAATCAGGATAATAATTGCTCCTAATTTTATAATTTAAACCAGTTGTTCTTGGATACACCCTTATTCTGTCAGGTTCAAGTTCATAGTCTTGACCTTCATTCATATCACCTAAGCCGTCCCAAAAAGAGATTTCATACATATCGGAAGTATTCCCAAAGATGGTTAGGTATCCACCAGGAGAGTTTAAGTCAACCCAATAGATATAGCCATCTGTTCTCATTGTATCGTTTTTGAAATAGTACTGATCTTTAGAAATTACGACTGTGAAATCAGTTTCTTGTGCGACCACATTATTGGTTTTAGCATTGATAATGTAGGTGCTTCCACCAACTAACATAACCATTTCTAAACATATAACGAGTAGTAAGAAATACTTACGATTTAGCTTCATGTATCTCAATCTCTATTATTGAATGCTTGGCGCGGGAGTATGCTTTAGAATCCTGTCAATAATTATCTCTGAAGTGGTCCCGTCGAATTCATACTCGGGTTTAATGAGAACTCTGTGACGAAGAACATTTTTAGCAACTTTCTGAATATCAAGAGGATTAACATAATTTCTTCCATCCATAGCTGCCGATGCTTTAGCTGAGATGGTCATCCAAAGACTAGCTCGAGGACTAGCACCCATGTAAACCTCATCACTTTCTCTAGTTAAAGTAACAATTCTAACAATATACTTAGAAAGCTCTTCAGAAATACTAACTTCTTTTCTAACAACCTTTTGTAAACTTATTACTTCCTCAGCAGTCATTACTGGAATAATATCCTCAAGTTTATCATAAGAATCATATTCTCCAGTGAACCGATTGACTATCTCAGTTTCCTCATCTTCAGCTGGATAGGAAACTAAAACCTTGAATGCAAATCTGTCAATCTGGGCTTCAGGTAAAGGATACGTCCCCTCAGTTTCAATTGGATTCTGAGTCGCAAAAACTATGAATGGATCAGGCAGAGCTGTTGTTTGCTTTTCTATTGTTACTTGTTTTTCCTGCATGCTCTCTAACATTGCTGCCTGTGTTTTTGGTGGTGCTCTGTTAATTTCGTCTGCTAGTAACAAGTTTGTAAATACCGGTCCTTCCTTGAAGTAAAAATCTCCCGTTTCTGGTTTATAGGCCATTACTCCTGTAACATCAGAAGGCATCAGATCTGGTGTGAATTGTATTCTTTTGAAATCTGCTGATATTGCTTTTGCAAGTGCTCTAACCATTAAGGTCTTTGCTATTCCTGGTACACCTTCAAGTAAAACGTGACCGTCTGCTAAAACAGCTGTAATCATCGCGTTAATTACTTCCTTTTGCCCTACAATCACTTTACTCATATTAGTGTAAATTTCATTAATTTTTGTTGAAATCGTTTTCAAACTAGTTTTTGAAGTCTTTGTGCTCTTTCGAGATTTGGTTTTCTCCTTAGAACTCATGTCTAACACTCCTTAAGATTATGTGACAAATTCCCTTATAAAAGTATTTTAATGATAGAAATTAAAACTAACGGAAAAACAAAAAAAATGTTTCTAGATTAAGTTGCTTCCTCAACTTTTTCTTTTTCACCATCTATTTGTACAGTTTCCTCCCATTCTTCATCAAATGTCCACTGAGAAAGAGATATTGTAAAAGTTGCATCAGTTGATCCTGGACATTCTATCCTAACTGTCAAATGATCCTTGGAAACTTCCTCTATTTCTGGATGTAAACAATTTTCTTCAAGGATATCCATTAAAGCAGCTACATATGTATTGGAGATAGTATTGATACTTTCTTCTTGTATTTTTATACCCACTTCATCCAGCTTATAGCAAGTTTTTCTACCTACGCTAAATTTTGATATTAAATTAGCTTGTACCATTCTATCTGTGTGATGACGAACTGTGTCATGATGAATTCCTAAGGATTTAGCTATTAGAGTTTGATGACATCCTTCGTTATTCAAAATGTAAGCAAAGATTTTCCTTGCTGTAGAATGCTTGAGAACAACAAAGGCTTTTTCGACATCTTCAGAACGTAAAGTTCTAGAAAAATAAACTCTTTTTCCACCAAATTTAGTAGATTTAATAAGCATAGATTCTTCTAGCTTTCTTAAATGCCAATTAATAGTACCATGCGGTGCAGTTAAAGCACTAGATAATTCAAAAAAATATGCCCCTGGAGTCTCACACACAAGACGGTAAATCTCTCTACGCAATGGATGGAGAAGCAAAGTGAGACGTTTTTCCTTTACTCTCCGTCGAACCAAGACGGTTCGCTCCTCTAGGCAGTTAAGGCATCAACTTCGACACTCGAAACGCCTTCGATTCTCTCAAGTTCATCCTTAATTTGGTCAATGCTGACTTCTTTAAGTTCATCAGAATCTATGTAGCCCTCGTAAACGCAGGCACTTTGGGTAAAACATAAACCTGTACTGTACAGTGTCTTAATACCGAGCCTGATGAAGATAGATCCCATTTTACGAAGGAAGTCAGGAGAGAGTTTTCCGATGTTGATGTTAATCTTAGCAACCTCATTTGTACTTGTTGGAATGATTCTAATAATTCTTGTATTTGGTGCTAATATAAGTACTGCAAATGTTTTGCCATCTGGTTTAAGGGCTGATAAGAATTCTTCTGGTAGTTCAATTGGCTTTTCAGCCTCTAATTTCACCATCTTTGCGATCGTTACTGATTGCTTTTCGCTGCTCATTTTTTTTATTCTCCATCTATAACTATTATTGATTACTTTATGTAACTACAATATTAAATACTTTATGCCTTTCTTAAATACTTTACGCTACTGCGTGTGACAATAAGCTATTTCGTTTTTATAATCAATTGATTAACTCAAAGAATTTTATTCAAATTTTAATGAGCTCTTACCTACATTTAAACCATAAATTTTAATATCACTCACACACTCTTTTCTTCATTAATTGCGGGATAAGTCAATATGAGTAAAGATGCACTAAAAACAAACTCTGATTCTTCTACTGAGAGCGAAGAGGGTTTGTATAAACTTCCTCATCCAAACTTATCTCTTATTGGTATTTTGATATCAACTTTCTTTTTACGTGTAGCATTTGGTAGTACTACTGTTTTAATGCCAATCTTCATTTGGGAGCACTTGGGTATGGAGGGTTGGGCAGCCAATATTTCTGTGATTGTAGTTGAAATAACCTATGCACTTGCTGTTATTTTTAGTTCAGGGTATTTTGGTTTCAAATCAGATACTTCAGATGCTAAAAGGTGGATTTTATTCGGTACTGCAGCTGGAGGGTTGATTCTAGGTGGCTATGGAATTTGCGCATTAAATTGGCTCGGATGGATAGGAATAATTCCCTTAACAAATGGGTTACTGATTTTTGGTATGAGTCTTTATCATTTCCTTCATGGTTTAGCTGGATCGTGTAAAGTAAATGCTTCTTACGGTTACATCTCTAGATTCTCTGTTTATGAAAACCGAGCAACTAGGATTGGATTTTATAATGTTGCTGTTACTGGTGGTCGTTCAGTTGGTGTTATCCTTGCTGGATTACTTTATGATAAAATTGTGGGGATTGATGAGAAAGTTAGATTGTATAGAGGTAAAAACAGAATTGTTTTTGGACTTGATGAAATTACAGCAAGTCAATTCATTAATTTCTGGGATCCAGTAAATCCAGAAAGATTAGCATATATTTATCTTCTTTTTGGTTTCGCGATAATTATATCGGCTGTTGTTGTTTACTTCATGATTGATAAAACTAAATCAGTTGTAAAGGAAGAAAAGTACAGTGTAAAGAAAGAATTAGCCACATCTTGGCGAATGATGACAAATAAACGCAGACGAGGAATTATTTTACCTTTACTTGGGACGGCATCAATTATAGGAGTGTTAAACAATTGGGGTTTCCTAATTTTATCAATTGAGTCCACGCCAGGTACTGCTAGTTATGCAACAGTAGGGATAACTCTCGCTATGGGGGTTCCAATGGCTTTATGGGGTTGGGTTGCAGATAAAATTGGAAGAAAGAAAACCTTGGTTATTGGAGTAATAGGTTTGATTTTGCTTGTAGGAGGAATAGGGGTTGCTTTCTTTTCAAACCTTCTAACAGGAGGACAGGCTTGGAACGATCCTTCTTCTAAATTCGATCCCAGAGGTCTTTATAGCAATGTTTGGATTCTGATAATACTTGGATTGGCAGTTTTGATGGCATCAGCATATTTTCCAGCAATCAGTGGAAGGCTTGGCGATAGTAGTTCATTAGATATAAAAAATGGCGTTTCAAAAACAGAAGTTGAATTAGAAAAACAAGTTGAATTCCATGGTGCAACTATGAGCATTCAACAAACCATTATGTCTATAAGTGAAATTATTGGGATTATTCTTGGTGGGTTGGCATTATTAGTTGTTTTTGCCGTATCAGGAGTCAGTGATAATTTTGCATACAATATAGTAGGTATTTTGGTACCTATCACCATTCTTCTAATACTAACATCTATATTCACATTTCTTTGGCCAGCAGAAGATGAATTTGTTGAAAAAGTAAAGGTAAGGCGAAGAAATAAAGATCGACTAGATAAGAAAAAAGAGAACTGAAAAACTTCCTTACCATCACTTTTTTAACCTAGTAAAATTGGCTGTCAAATAATGAAGAATACATGGCTGTTTCTTAATCAGATGTCTTTTGATGCTACAAAAATTGATTCTGACACTACAGTGATTTTGGGATTTTCTGGTTATGGCTCAGTTGGAACAACTGTTCTTAATCATATTGTAGAAGTACTTAAGGTTGAATCAATTGGTTTTTGGGGAAACCTTAGTTGGTTTCATAAAGGAAACTTGGAATCACCTATTACCATGTATGAACTTGATGTAAAGTCTGAAGATCCAAAAGAAAAGTTTGTACTAGTAACTTCTAGATTGCCTATACCTGTTGTTGGTTATAACGCTCTTCCTGATGCTTTTTGGAAATGGATAACACAAGAGATTCTGTCTTGGGAAGCGAAGCGTTACATCATTATAGGTGGATTAAGAGAAGACGTTCGTAATTCTTCTGATGATTCTTGGGTAACTCTGATTCCAACAAAAAAATATACAGAACTCTTTGGTATTAAGAGAACCTTTAGAGATGATTTATCAATCAAAGGTCCAATAAGTTTCCTTCTTGCTGAAGGAACTGCGTATAGATTTCCTGTTCTAAGTATTCTTTCTTATTGTAATACATATGAAGTCGATTTAGATGCGTCTTTATTAGCCCTAAAGGAATTAGAAATACTATTAAAATTAGTTTTAGAATCAAAAGAAATACAAGAATTTGATTATTCATTCCTCGAAAGTAGCTTTGACTTCATCCAAGATGATGCGTCTTTTGATGAAGAGTTTGATGAAGATTATAAAGAGGAATATGATGAAGAGTTTGATGAAGATTTCAAAAATACAGATGAAAGCGATAAATCCTCAAATTCTAACAAAACATTTTCCTTTAGTTCAAATTCAACTTTTTCTGAAAATAAAAATGAAAGAGACGATTTGGAGAGATACAAATAATCAATCTATGATTTCCGTATAGTCTTCTATTTCTTCTATCGAAATAGCATTGACTGGGCAAACACTAACACAAATCCCACATGTTTTGCAATATATATTGTTCACCTTAACTTTTCCATTATTTCTATAGATTGTTCCCTCGGGACAATGAAACAAGCATTTTAGACACCCAATGCATTTTTCTTGATTAACTACTGCTTTTTCTTTGCTCCATGTTCCAGTTTTCCTGCGTTTTGCAGCCCCCGGGCCTATTTTTTGTCCATTTTGAAGAACTGATTTTGGAAGAATTGTTCCTAACGGGAGTTCATCTACTGTTGGTCTCCACGGACGCGATTCAGCATAAGTTTTACCTGCTTTTGAGACTCCGATTATTGTTTCTTTATATGCAATTCGAGCGATTTCAACATTTTTTCTTGCTATTTCTTCTCCTAATCTATTGTTGAAAACTGAATAAATTCCCTTCTCAAGATTTTCCAATGATATTATACCAGTGCTCTTTACTAAAGCACCCAACATTGCTGTGTTTGTTATTGGTTCATCGAGGATATCTTGTGCAATTTTTGTGGCTCCAACAACCCCTACATTAATGGATTCAGACAAAATGATCGTTTCTGGCATTTTTGTTGAATTTAAAACAACTATACCCTCAGGTTTCAATCCTTTGACAATATCAATCAACTCTGGAATATCTTCATTAAGAACAACAACAATATCAGGGGTGTAGATTTGCGTTCTTCTGAAGATTTTTCTATCATTAATACGTGCAAATGCTAGAACAAGTGATCCTCTTCTCTCAGCACCAAAAGAAGGAAAAGAAACAGCATATTTTCCTTCATAGAAAGCAGCTTTGGCCAAAGCCCTTGATGCTAAAACTGAGCCTGATCCTCCTCGCCCATGGAATCTTATTTCTAGCATAAAATGTCACTAATCATCGAATGCTTAAGGGCGTAATAAAATTATTGGAATAACATTAAATATCAAACATTTTTCTTTTCAAAAATTGTACTATTTAACCAATCGTTAAACTCTGTTGCAAATGAGATATTATCCTCTTTTGTCTCCTTTATTCTTTTTAGCTTTTGCTTTCGTTTCTGTTTTTCAAGAAATAAAGGTATTATTCTTGATAAGTCTACAGCATAAAGATCAAAGAGAAAAACAATTGGTTCAAAGTATTTTTCTAGAAACTTCTCGAATTCGTCAAAGTTAACCATTAACTGTTTATATATCTCCCTTGATACAATGAAGTTAATTATTGTCGCAGTTTTTGATTTTAATCTGGTATCCTTTGCATTTAGGTTCTTCAGGTTTATAGCAAAGGCTAACAAGAATGACTTTTCATTGATTTTTGTTGATGCCAATCCCTTTATTTCTTGGTTTTGCATGATTCCCATTAATGTAGGATACGTTGTAAGCATTGTTTCAAGTTTAACATCGTCTAAATCTGAAGCAAAAATCTCAAAACCACTATCAGCAAAATATACGATTGCAAAGCCCTCCTTTTCTATATTTTCAGTATCCTGTAGCGTGGTCAACTTGAATCATAATATTTCATTTACTATGTTATAAAAACCCCAATTTAAGAAAAGTTTGGACTGGATTGTTAGTAAATTATAAAAGCACAAACTGTAATTTAGATGTAATGGAACAAGAATTAGCTAAAATGATGAAGAAATTCAAAAATTCTCCCGATTTTGCTAAATTTGAGTTATTGGACAAATTAGGAAATGAACAAAAAAGTCAGAATTTGGTAGATTTTCTTATTCAGATAAGTGAGAGTGACAAATACTATAAAATTCGAATTAAAGCTGTAATGACGGTCAAAAAATTTGAAGATAGTGAAATAGCGCAAAAATTGAGTGAGCTTTATGCTTATGAAAGAGATAGAAATGTTAGATTAGCTATAACTGAATCACTTGGTGACATGTCTACTTCAAATACTGATGAGATGCTTCTGAATATTGCGAAAAATGATCTAAATGACGTTGTTAGATCTGCTGCCCTTAGAAAATTGCACGAAAGAAAGAAACTAAAAAAAGTCGAAATGAGAAAATTAATCTTGGAAACCATTAAGAATGATCACGATGTATATCCTAGACAAATTGCTCTAAGTATAATCCCTAAATATGCAAATCAAACTGTTTATGCTTCTTTGAAAACTATTTTTGATGAAGAAACAAAATTCAAAATGCGTTCTTTGTTATACAAAACTTTAGTGGAGATAGCTACTAAACTAGATAAAGAAATTGATGTGGATGAACCTGTTAAGCCTAAAGAAGAACCTATTAAGAAAAGAAAGCGAAGAAAGAAAAAAAAGGACAGAGAAGCAGAAGAGCATTTGTTCTTCTAGATGATTAAACTCCAGTTCTACTTCTTCAATTAAAAATAGATGTGAATTCAATATGCCTGTCAAACATGGGTTTGTATTTTATCTACAGAATTCACTCATGCGATGGAAAAAGTTTAGTACTCATAATCGAAAATAGAAGGGGAGATATAATGACTTTGAAAAAAATATTTGTGTTTCTTAGTATTGTGATTTTATCTATCAGCTTATCACCATCGTTTTCAATAGCAAAAGAAAATGATGTGACTTTGTCTAATCCAAGAATGGAAGATTATTACTTTGAGGTTCCATCAATATACACTGAAATATCAATAAATGATAATGGATCCATTGACATTTATTATAGATTTGAGTTTGTTAACGACCCTGTTTTAGGTCAAGCAATAGATGTAGTTGATGTTGGTTTCCCTAATGTTTACTACCAGCTAAAATCTGTAAAAGCTTGGTTAAATGGGACAGAAGTTACAGATATAAGAAAAAGTGAATATATTGATATCGGTGTAGAGATTTGGCTTGATGAAGTAGGTTATATTTATGCTGGTCAAACTGGAATCTTAGAGGTTGAATGTCACAATCCTAAAATGGTTTACAATGATAATCAAGAAGGTTTAGCTTCAGTTGTGTTTTATCAAACATGGTATGGGATAGACTATTCGTCCGGATCAACAAACAGAACTGTTAGATTTTATTTCCCTGAAGACCTCACAGATATTTCGGAAGTTGATTATAGAATTGCAGATATGGCAGAATTTACCAGGGTTGCAAGTTCACCTGAGGGTCCTTATGTACAGTTTTCTTCAATAGGAACACCATATTTCAGCTATGAAGTAGGGGTAGCATTTCCTGAAGAATATTCAAAAACATTCAATTCGTTTTGGACTTTATTAGTATGGGGCAGTATGATAAGATACCCCATGGCAACTGCAATAGCTTGCATAATTGTACTAGCTGTGATTATGTACATATTTAGAAAAATAAGAAACTCTAGACGATATCTCCCGCCCTCTATTAGTTCATTAGGAGGAGGAGTTAGAGAAGATCTGGCCCCCTCTGAAGTTGCATTACTTTTTGAAAGACCTTTAACACAAGTTGCTTCTTTAATGCTATTTGAATTAATGGAAAAAGGGTATCTAAATATTAGAACAAGGGAACCTGAGTTAAGATTAGATATTGCTGCTACAGATGCTACTATAGCTGAATTTTCAAAACCACATAAATCAATGATTGTTGGTATACGAAAAAGGAACAAAGAAGATGAAAAGTGGAAGAGAGGAGCAGCTTCAGGAACAATACCAAAAGAACCTGTTCATCAAACTGATTTGAAAAATGCACTAGTTGCTCAAATAAAAAGTGTAGCTAAAAAAATGAAAGGCTTTTCTGCTAGAAAAACAAGGGATTATTATGAATCAATAATAGATAAAGCATGGCAGGAAATGAGTAAATCAAATCCAGAACTGCTTAATGCCTTCCTTTGGATTATGGTAGATGAAAATTATGACCAGCGTTTGGAGAAATATGGAGGAACTTATTATTATCCTGGTTGGTATGTGAGAAGTTACTATTATTATGCAATTGGTTCAAGCATATCTCGCAGAAGACATAAAAGTATAGGACCTTTTATGCAAATAAGTCGACAGGGAAGAATATCTCATACAGCTCCTGTCCAAAGTTTCATGTCTGGGTTGGTGCATAAACCTGGCTCATTACGTGATTCTGTGAAAAATATAACTCGACCTCCACCAACTAGATCAAGTAGTGGTGGAAGAAGTTACAGTGGAGGGGGCTGTGCTTGTGCATGTGCTTGTGCTTGCGCATGTGCTGGAGGTGGAAGATAATGGGTAAGGATAGAGTTTTTCATCAAAGAAATCTTGATACTACTGCTAGAATGCATCTTAGAAAGGAAAAGGGTGGAACAGGTTTATTACTAGTTAATGCTACAAGAATCCTTCATCTAAACAAAACTGCAACAGATTTTGTTTCACGGATTATTGAAGGTAAAGAAGATGTTGATATTTTATTCGAAATGAAGAAGAAATACAGAGTATCGATTGAACAGTTAGAAATTGACCTTCGTGAGCTTAAAACATCTATTAATGAACTTATGATAACACCTGATATAGATCCTGTTCAGCATTTATCTCAAGATATAAGTCCTTTAAACGAGACTCATTTTTCTGCTCCTTTAAGGATGGATTTAGCTCTAACATACAAATGCAATAGTAAATGTACTAAATGTTATGTTGAAACTCCAAGAGAAATTAAGGAACTATCAACAGGCGAATGGAAGCTAGTTCTAGACAAACTGTGGGACATAGGTGTACCACATGTTACATTTACAGGAGGAGAACCTACACTTAGAAAAGACCTGCCAGATTTAGTGGAATATGCTGAAGATTTAGGGATTATAACAGGCTTGATTACAAACGGTAGAGAATTAAAAGATAAGGCTCTAGTAGATAAGCTTGTTACAGCTGGAATAGATCATTTTCAATTAACAATAGAGAGTCATGATTCAAAGATTCATGACCAATTGTGTGGAGTTAAAGGAGCATGGAAAGAAACTGTACAAGGAATAAAGAATGTTGTCCCAACTCCAGTTTATATCATGACAAATACAACCCTAACTCCATTTAATGTCAAAGAAATAGAAAAGACAGTTGAATTTTTAGGTTCTTTGGGAATTGATCATTTTGCAGCAAATAGCATTATAAAATCCGGTGGAGGAAAACAAAAAGAATTAGCTCTCCCTCTTGAAGAACTAGATAAAGTTCTTACAAAGATTCTAAAAACTGCAGAGAAAAAAGAAATGTCTTTCATTTGGTATAGTCCTACAAGATATTGTGACTTCAATCCTATTGAAAAGGGATTAGGGATGAAACAGTGCTCAGCATCTCATATCGCAATGGCTATTGAACCTGATGGAGCTGTACTCCCTTGTCAAAGCTATTTTGAACCCTTAGGAAATATACTTACAACTAAATGGAGAAAGATTTGGAATCATAAGGTATCTAAAAATCTTCGCAAGATGGAATACCTCCCAGAAGAATGTTTAGATTGTCCAGAAAGAGAGCTTTGTGGAGGTGGATGTCCCTTGAATTACACTACCTCCTCCAATATCTGTAAGGAAGCATTTTCATGACAAACAGAGAAGATGTTAACTGGGGTCCACAAATCCATGAGCAATTTGTCCGCCAAGCTAAATGGACAGAATCTGTTAGGAACAAAATATATCCTCAAATAAACTTGCGAGGAGCAAAGAAAGTTTTAGAGGTGGGGTGTGGAACAGGTATTATTACAGATGAACTAAGGAAAAGAACTCGAGCAAAAATCACTGCAGTTGATCATGATAAATCTATGCTTTCTTTTGCAGAAGAGAACGTGAAAAATGTTAACTTTAAGCGGGAAAATGTTGAGAAACTCTCAATGAGATCTGGTATGTTTGACATTGTGCTCTGTCAATATCTCTTTCTATGGTTATCTAAACCTGAGAAAGCAATTAAGGAAATGAGTAGAGTGTGTAAGAAACGAGGGTTTGTAGCGGCGTTAGCAGAACCAGATTATGGGGGCTGGTTAGAATACCCAGAGTATAATTTAGGGAAGTATCATACAGATTATCTGAAGAGTGAAGGTGCTGATCCTTTCATGGGAAGAAAACTCAAAACTTTATTCGAAACAGCTAACCTCGATACTTCAATAGGTGTAATTGCACAAGTGTGGGATAAGGAAAACCTCTTGATGAATATTGAGCAAGAATGGAGACTTATTTATGAATCAAAATTAATTTCAAAAGAGGAGTTCAGAAATAAAATAATAGCGGAAAAAGAGATAATAAATGAAAACAAAAGAACTATTTTCATTCCTGTTTTTTATGCAATAGGTAGAAAAAGATAAAGTGGTCGGGCTTCCGTGATTTTCAAATTTTCAGAACGCATCTGAAATCTTTTGAACACGGGACCGCTCGGTTTCTCCCGCTGACACCTTGATCATTGCTCACAAGGGTGTCTATTGACTACAGCCGAGAGCTCTAAGCCACTGAGCTAAAGCCCGGACTCCTTTTTGATTTTTTGTAGATTAATCATCTACACTTTTTTCCATTCTGCTTTGTTCTTAAATTTTTCTTTTCTCTCTCGATTGAATAGTTATGTCACTAAGTGAGTACAAATTAGCTATTTTCACACTATTGTCCCCTAATTGAGTAAACTTAAAAATATGTTCTTCCTTATTTTATTGGATTATTATGAGTGAGCATAAAGTTCAATATTTCAAACTCTTGGAGAAAAAGTATGACATTGAAGAAGACATTTACAAGAAGCTTGGTGACATACAAGATCTTAAGAAAAAAATAGCCAACGAAAACAAGAAGAGAGCAAAAGATAACAAAGATCGAGAAGAAAATCTAGTCAAGAAAGCAGGTTTTGAAAATCAAGGAGTACCAGATAAAGCTTTGAAAAGTGAAGTTGCTGCAAAGAAAAAAGAAGCTTCAATTGCAGAAAGGGATTACAAGCTTAAGGAATTAGAAAGAAAAATACTAAAAGTTGAAGAAGATCTGGAAAAACTTGAATTTGAACTAAAGGAAGCTGAATCTGATATAAGAACACATGATAGCGACGAACCTACACCTGCAGCTGTATCATCTCCTTTATCCTCTACTGTTCCTCTTGAAGCATCAGTACTAGACGATGAAGATGAATATGATGAAGATGAACCCCTAACAACAACTTACGAAGATTACGACGAGTAGTTTTTTTCTATTTACTTTTATTTTTGTCTTTCCAAGAAATTTATTTATAGCTGTGTTTTTTCTAGGGTTAGGTGATTTCCTATGGAATTATATGGAACAGCTGATTGGAAAACAGAAAAACATGTACCTGTTATTGAAATTGCAGATGTTATTAAAGCTGGAGAAAAAGCTCTTGTAACTGTTAGTGTTGGAAAAGAAATTGCTCACCCTAACAAAACAGAGCATCATATTTCTTGGATAAAACTAATGTTCTGGCCTGAAGGCGAGAAATACCCCTATCAACTTGGTCTAGCCAATTTTGATGCTCATGGAGCTTCAATAAAAGGACCTGATACAAGCGGTGTTTATTCAGAACCTTATGCAGTTTTTCAATTAAAAACTGACAAACCAGGAAAGCTTATTGCAACATCTTATTGTAACATACACGGTTTTTGGAAATATGAAAAAGAAGTAAAAGTAGAGTAAAACACTCTTTTTTCTTTCTATTTTTTAATAATTACCTCAATCTTCTTCTGAAGTTAATAATTCTCTTAAAGTATCAGTAACATCTTTAGGACTTTCATAATTAACTTTTGTAGTATCATATGATTTTCCATCTACTTTACGCTTACGTAACTTCAATGGATTATGATAATACAACACGAAAATGACAATTCCAACGACACCAGCACTTATACCAACTATAGTAATCAGTATGTTTCCAGCAATTGTGGATTTTAAAAAGATGAGAACATCATAACTACTTGATTCATATATATCATATACAATCCAATTAACATCTCTTTCTAATCGTATTAGTTTTTTAGAATTTATCTCATAGTCATAGGGATCCAAATAATTGTTCCATTCTGCTCCCTCGCTTGGATGCTTGCTTGATAACCATATATTTGAATGAATATCTTCTGCTAAAGCGATTACATACATATCGAAATATTTCACTTTATTTAAGGATTCAACTGGAAGAATCTTATATGTAGAAATTTCGTTTGAATTAAAGTACCAACAATAAATTTTCTCCTTATATGAAAAACCATCTATTTCATCATTTAAACTCAGTTTGAAACTTTCTTGAATAATTGAAACTTCGATAGTTTCAGTATTGATATTTGATATTAATGCTGTATAATTACCACTCCCAACAAAAGATATTACTAGATTGTGTGTGTAATTGGTTCTTGAAGCTATCACGATGTCATACTGATTTTTCAGCTCAAAATTGAAAGGTTTGTTAGAAATTGAATTATCAATTTCAATATTCATTAAACTAAAAACCGTTTCAGAGAAACTTAATATTAAACTCTCTCCCGAAAGAATTTCATATTGCTTATCCGCAACAACATCTGTTGAAACAACTAGAACATTAAGAAACAAAAATGTTAATAGAAGAGAGAAACATTTGTTTTTATTCAACTGATTTCTACCTAGTTCACTAGCAAAATATATATTTAAAGCATTGTATCTGAAGAAGCACAAAAAAGTTTCCACAGTCATAAAAATCATTAATATGTCTCTCAAACTTAAAATATGAATAAATATTCTAGAGCTTCAAAAGAAGTATTTGATTTATTGGTTGAAGAAGCTCAAAGACCTTTTCTAGGATGGGATTTCTCTTATATTAAAGACAGATTTGTTACAGCACCATTAACGTGGAGTTATACAATAGAGATATTACCGGTGTTAAGGCAGATTAATTCTCTTCTTGATATGGGAACTGGTGGTGGAGAGTTTCTATCAATGTTACAGCCATTTCCAGAAAAAACATATGCCACTGAATCTTATGAGCCAAATGTACCCATTGCAAAAAAAAGACTAGAACCCTTAGGAGTAGAAGTGACTCAAATTAGTGGTGATGAAAACCTACCCTTTGAGAATGGTATATTTGATTTGATTATTAATAGACATGAATCTTATTCTCCCTCTGAGGTTTATAGAATACTCTCAGAAGACGGTATTTTTCTAACTCAGCAAGTAGGAGCTCATAATGATGATGGTTTAAGAGAATTTTTCCTTAATGATAAAGTGAGTGATTATTCTGAATGGACTGCAGATTTCGCAGCAGATCAATTAGAAAATAATGGATTTAAGATTCTCAAGAAGAAAGAGTGTTTTCCTATAAAACGATTCTTTGATGTTGGTGCGATTGTTTTTTATCTATTAGCGGCTCCTTGGGAAATACCTGGATTTACAGTTGAAAAATATAGAGACAAACTGTTTGAACTTCATTCTACCATATCTGATAAAGGATATATAGAGTATGTGAGTCATAGATTCTTAATTAAGTCATCAAAAGAAACATGAATTATTGCTGATTATTAGTTTATAAAATTCTTCATAATTATGATGTTTGTTGACTATTTTTAGATTTGCCATAAAGTAGAGAATCTATCATTAAACCAACAAAACCTCCTAGAAAAGCTCCAACCAATCCACCAATAAGAGGAGTCCACCAGTAAACATCATTTAATGTTTCTCCGTATGTTCGAGGAGTTAAGAAACCGAGTACAACAGCACCTACAATAGCTAACAATAGTGCAAAGAAGAGAGTTAAACGGTAATCAGAATGATTCTCCTCCTCATAATCTTTGAACTCAATGAAGGGAAGTTCATCATACTCTGCACCATGGTATTGATAAATATCTTCAATTTCATCTTCTTCTAAAAGAACCTCTTCTTCGATGACAAATTCTTCAGTAAATAAGGAAAATCCCTAGTTTTAGATTAATATCTACAAAGATAACTCTTTCCTATTTCACATTTTCACTTTCATCTTAACAACAATTTTTTTGAATGTAAAGAGTTTTTGTTAAACATGACTAATCAAATCTCTGATTTTCCTCGTCCAGGTTCTGCTGAGTACAACTTATTATTTGGAGATTCAGAATCTCAAGCAAAGACTCTCAAGACTTGGAAGAGATTAAACAAATACTTCACTATCCCTTTATATCGAGCAAATATTCTCCCTTTATTCGGTTTTGGAAAAATCTTCTTACTCCTTTATACTAAAGGAAGAAAAACAGGTAAGAGAAGGATTATTCCAGTAGAATATAGAAAAAAAGATGGAATAATTCATTTTGTTGCGGGTAGAGGGATGAAAGCTCATTGGCTCAAGAACATGTTAGCAAATCCAGAAGATGTCAGAATTAAGGTTGGATTCAGAAAGCAATCTATAAGTTTTGAATTACTTTCATCCATTGAGCAAAAAAATGATTTGTTTAAGTGGTATGTAACTAAATATCCTAAGGCTGCTAAGATGTTATTTGGTTGGAATCCTAAAACTGATGATCCTGTAACAGCTGATTTTACATCCTTCTCTGAATTAGTTGAAGTAGTTAAAATCTTGCCTAAATAGTTATTAATCTTGAATTATGAAGTAAAGCTTATATCCTCTATAATTGTGATATAGTATTAACTTGAACTCCACCACACACTATAAAGGCTATAGAGGTAAAACTATAGTTGTAGATTTAACAAAACAATCTTTTCTTGTAAAAGAAACTGATCCATTGTTGATTGAGAATTACTTAGGAGGTCGAGGTTGGGCAATTAAGTATCTTTATGATAATTTATCGCAGGGTATTGATCCCCTTAGTCCAGAAAATATACTTATCGTAAGTCTAGGACCACTTACTGGAACATTTGCTCCTTCAACAGCAAGATATACCGTTGCAGCAAAATCTCCGCTGACTGGAGGAATTGGCTATGCAAATTCTGGAGGACACTTTGCTCCAGAACTTGCTTATGCAGGATATGATGCTATCTTTCTACATGGTAAATCAGAAAAACCAGTATTCCTTTACATTGAAGATGATAAAATAGAATTACGAGATGCATCTCATCTTTGGGGAAAAGATACTTGGGAAACCGATGCTATATTAAAAAGTGAGCTATCTGAAAATTTTCAAGTACTGTGTATAGGGCAAGGAGGAGAAAATCTAGTTAAATACGCGGCACTAATGAACAATCTTTCCAGAGCTGCAGCCCGAACTGGATTAGGCGCGGTAATGGGCTCAAAGAACTTGAAAGCTATTGCTGTTAGAGGAACTGGTGCAGTAGAGATAGCGAAGCCACTAGAATTCCATGATTTTGTTGATGAAACTCTTAAGAAAATTTATGATGATCCTGCATTTCCAAGTCTTTCATATTATGGAACGACATTTTTAGTTGATTTAGCTTATATAAGTGGAGGACTAGCAACTAGAAATAACCAATCAGGAATATTTGACCAATATGAGAACATTTCCGCAGAAACATTTGATGAATTGTATAAAATTAAATCTGAAAGCTGTTTTGCATGCCCCATTCATTGTGGAAAGTATTCTAAGGTGAAAACTGGGAAATATGCTGGAACTAAAGGCGGAAGTCCCGAATATGAAACCGTTGTTTGTTTAGGATCTAAGTGTGGAATTGGTGATCTTGGAGCAATTCTAAAAGCGAATGAGTTGGCCAACAAATTTGGCCTGGATACTATCTCACTAGGAGATACTATAGCATTTGCTATGGAAGCTTATGAAAAAGGAATCTTGTCATCAAAAGATACTGATGGACTAGAATTAATATGGGGAAATGATGACGCTTTAATTGAACTAATAGAAAAAATAGCCTTTCGTGAAGGAATCGGAAATGATCTTGCCGAAGGAACTAAGAGATTCTCTGAAAAAATAAATGCTGGATCTGAAGAGTTTGCACTTCACATAAAAGGAATGGAACCACCAGCATATGATGTTAGAACTGCAAAAGCTTTTGGCTTAGGCTGGGCAACGGCTACAAGAGGAGCAGATCATCTTGCCGCTTTACCTAATTTTGAGCTGTTGGGTTATGAACCTGAAAAGGGTTTGGAATGGTTTGGTTCTGAAAAAGCAGTAGATCCCCACTCTTATGAAGGAAAACCAAGGATGGTGGTCTGGCATGAAAATTTTGGAGCAATAGTTGATTCAGCAGAAATGTGCAAGTATACTTGCTTTTCCGCATATGCAGTTAGACCGGAAGATATGGCTATTTTTCTGTCTCTCACAACTGGAAAAAATATCTCCTCTGATGAATTGCTTCTAATAGGGGAACGGATATACAATTTAGAAAGATTGTTTAATTTAAGGGAAGGAATAGGGAAAGATGAAGATAACCTTCCTAAGAGATTTACTGAGGAACCTTTATCTGAAGGACCTGCAAAAGGCCAATATGTAGAATTAGATAAAATGTTGCCGGAATATTATGAATTGAGGGGATGGGATTTTGAAACAGGATTACCAAAGGAATCCTTGTTGAGGAAATTGGGTCTTCTTGAATCAGCAGAAATTTTTAATTTAGTAAAGGAGGAGAAATAAATTGAATTCAGAAATCAAAAAAAGAATATTCGCTCAAAATGAAAAGTGCAATGGGTGTCGGATTTGTGAACTACGATGTTCCTTTGAACATGAGAAAGTTTTTTCTCCTTTTCTCTCTAGAATCCAGGTTATTAAGAACGAAGTAGAAGGGATTACAATCCCTAAAGTATGCGTTATATGTGGGAAATGCATAGAGGCATGTCCAGAGAAAGCAATATCTAAATCTCCAATAACTGGAGCTATTCAGATAGACAAAGAATTGTGTACTGGATGTAAAATTTGTGTGGAAGCCTGCCCATTTGATGTTATGAGATTTAATCCAGAGAAGAACATTGCAATAACTTGTGATTTATGTGATGGCGACCCACAATGTGTCAAATACTGCCCTGAAGAAGCACTGCACTTCAAATCAGCAAAGGAATTTGCAGAATATAAAAGAAAAGATTTGGATGCAGATAAACCAGAAGTTATTCCTTAGAGAATTTGCTGAAGAAAAATTTCACTTGTTTTATAAATTATTTTCTTGTTCTTTCAAGGCTTCTTCTACATCACCGAAAAATTCTCTATCTGTGATGTAAATCTCTCTTTGTTTAGTTATGTCTCGTGCAAATCGTACTCTAAGATAAATATAAATTGTAACTAATGAATTCCAGATTTTTGGTGATATAGCTTTTAGTTTGATGCTGCTGTAAACTAGTGCCCCAAGAATCAGTAACCATGCTGGAATTAGATATCCCCCATAGAGTCTTCCCCAGTTATCCCATTTGTTTGGGTTTGAAGCTCTTTCGAATTCTTCGATATTTGTATAACCATCTTTATCTGGATCCTCATAAGTACTATTTTTAAGTGGATCCAAGAAATACTCCACCTCCCAGCTATCTAAAAGTAAATCTCCGTCACTGTCATTTGAGTGTGGGTCTGTTTTATATAAGTTGACTTCAGCAAAATCATTCAGAAAATCCCCATCACTATCTGGGCTTCCATGTCGCTGAAAACTTCCTCCATAGGTCCACCAAGAGCTAGTAGAATTGGCTGACTCAAGAAGTTCAAAACAATGGACATCTTTCTTGTTTGCTCTTGATATTATTACTTCTAGTTTGCCATCTTTGTCAATATCTGCAACTAAGGGCGGATCTGTGTGTATGCCCCCAACTTCCCGAAATATCAATAATTCCCCTAGATGATTCAATCCCACAAAATTAGTGTTTCCTTCACCGAAAAGAATCTCCGAAGTTTTATCGTTATCAATATCAATTGCACAAGGACTACCTAAACCATTTGTAGAATTATATCTCCATTGAAGTTGTCCGGTTTCATTTAAACAAAAGATGTTTCCTTCACCTGTTAAAGGGTTATAGGCACTAGATATAATCTCTAAGCTACCATCATTATCTAAATCAGCAATACAAGGATTGAAGTCCATGATGTTGCTTCTGTTATTTTGTAATTCCTGTGTATATGACCATTCTATTTCGCCATTATGGTCAAAACAATATAGGTGAAAAGTGCTTCCAACTATTATTTCTGCGGTACTATCTCCATCAAGATCTGCTACTCCAATTAAAGAATCTCCTCTAATTGTTGGTGATATCCATTTCTCTTCACCTGAAGTGGTAAAGGAATGAAGTTTGTAATCATTTCCGATTAGTAAAATGTCTAAAATATCGTCATTATCTATATCTGCAATGATTGGAGCTGAACCAAAGAGGAGTGTCCAATATCCTGAATATTGTAATGTTATATCAAAAGAGTAAACAAATTTTCCTTTTCGATTTAATACAAAAGGTTGGCTTGTAATTTCTGCTGTAGAAACAATAATATCTAAATGCATGTCACCATCGATATCAAAAATACAAGGAGTAAAGTCCTTAAGTTCAGAATCAGCTAAATATTCCCAAAGAATTGATCCCCTGTGATTAATACAAATTAGTGAGGATTCTCCTGAGATTAATAAATCAATCTTACCATCTTCATCTAGATCCGCAAAGTTGATTTTTCCAGAAAGAGTTGTGTCTAGATTAAGATACCACTCTATTGAACCTATGTTATTCAAACAAAAAACATAGTTGGTGGTCAAGACTATAATCTCAATATTTCCGTCTCTGTCGAGGTCAACAAGAGCGGGTGATCCTTTGATGTTCCTACCAAAAGGAGTTGACCAGGATGTTCCTAAATATTGTCCACCTATTAGGGTGTCATCAAAACTATAAATTGCAACTGGCATACTGAGTACTAAAAGGCCAAGGACTAAGACAAAAATCTCTATGAATCTGACTTTAGTCGATTTTAACCCATAATTGTACTCTCTGAATTGCACAATATTATTGTACTTCAGACAGTTAAAAACTTACTCAAAATAACATTAACATTAATTTCCACCAGCGATTGCTGGCATAAACGCTACCATATCTCCTTCTTTTAATATTGTTTTAAATCCCTCTAAAAGATTGATATTTCTTCCATTTACGATTATTCTATAGTGTTTTTTAACCTCACCATTGATGTCGAGAATCTCAGTTCTGAGAATTTCACCGAATTCTTCAAACAACTTATCGAGTAGATTTTCTACAGATGATGCCTCGTAGAAGAATTTCTTCTTGCCTATAATCTCTTTAATTTTAGTGAAAGTTATAATTTCTATATTCGTCATGGATACTCACTTGAATATTGTTTCATAATGTGTTTTTTCATTAAGATAAAGATTATTCTTCTATTAACAATAGATTTCTCAGTTTTTCTAGAGCTTCATGCCGATGTAGGTGTTCTAGTTTCTTTGCTGCATCAAAGTGTTCTCCACAAAACCATTCCATATACGGTGGATGCTCAACTATTCCCTTCTTTTTGACTCTTTTCTCCCATTTCAAATTAGATTTGGTTTTCTTAAAACTAATAGTTCCTCCTTCTTCTGCATGATTAAATCTTTTTAGACAGATTTCACAAATTGGTGGTTTCATCTGATATTATTCCTCTGTAAATTTTTCTTTCAATATTTCTATAGCTTCTAATATTGTTAGATGGGATAATTCCTTGGCTGCTGTATAGTGTTTTTCACAGAACCAATCCGCATAGGGTGGATGACCAGTTAATCCTTCAACTTTCATAGCTTTAATCCATCTTTCATCGCTTTTGCTTTTCTCAAAGTAAACTAATCCTCCTTCATCTGAATCTCTGAATTCCTTGTAACAAATAATGCAAATTGGTGGCTTCATACATTCAACTGAAGTGTTCATTATAAAAATTTTAGGGAAATTTATCTATTCTAATCTCATAGCTCTCCTGATAGATGTCATTGTTTCTGTTGCCATCAATCTATTATTAGAATCCTCGTCATTCCTAGCTATTTCTCCTAGAATGTCTATAGCATTTGGGTCTTTTAGAATACCGATGTTGCTGATAGCTTCAAATCTTACTCTTGGGTCATTATCGTCCAAAGCCCTTAAATTTGCTTCATAAATCCTGGAATCCTCTATTTCCCCTATATCAATTAGTTTTCTTATTTCTTGCAAAGCTTGTAATCTAATTTCCCAATCTTGATCATCGTAAGCTTTTATTAAATGTGGAACAGGATTACCTTCTACACGATAAGTCAGAAATTCAACGACTACTTCCTTAACTAGTTTATTAGAATCTAGAACATAATTAGCTACAAGGGAAGCTGGAACTTTGATTGGAAATCTTAGTATAGTTGTCTTAGCTTCTTCTCTAACTGATTCAGTATCATCCTTCAATCTCTTAAATAATGGTTCAATTATAGTTAGGTCATCAAAATTCTTTAACGCTTTAGCTGCAGAATATCTAACTTGAGGGTGTTCATCGTCTAATGTGTGGATAATGAAGGAGAGAGTATCTGGATTTTTATGCTTACCAAAAGAATCAACAGAAGCTTTTCTTACTCCCCAATTTTCATCTTCTAGAGCTTGACTTAAAGCAATTAATGCTTGACTATCAACTATATCTCCAAGGATTTCTGCAGCATAAATTCTAACTTCGTGGTCAGAATCTTTCAATGACTGGATTATCTTCTGTTTTGCAATTTCTTCACTTCCAAAAGGAGCTAATTGTTCCAATGCAAGTTGACGGAGAGCAGGACTTGGGTTTTCTAGTAGTTTTATTATTTTTAATATCTCATCATTTGACATCCAAACACTTCATGTAAACATTTCATGTTAAAACAAAAAACTTTTGCTTTAGGCGCAATATCTTATGAAGTAATCAATTAATTACAAAATCTTAAATAAAATCAACTACACAATAATATCATTCTTTTACTATCATGCTTTCAGAAGGATACTATCATGCTTACAGTTAGACAAAAAATCTACTATTCGATATGTAGAACAGGGACAACGATTCTACTGAATGTGGTTTTTGTGGCAACCTTCTGGATGTATACTAATCAAGTGAATTTGGATCCTGTACTCAACGGTATTGGTAATGCTGTAGGAAAAATAGTAATTGGAATTTCTTCTGTTGTATTTGGCATTGTATCCGATTCACTATCATCAAAATCGAGATTAGGAAGAAGGAAGTTTTTCATATGGACTGGCGCACCAGCACTAGCCGTCTCCTTTGTTATGTTGTTTACACCCCAATTCATTATCCCCTTAGGAGGTCAAACAGCGAAGTTCGTTTGGTTGTTAGTTTGGAATTCAGCTTTCCATCTATTCTATGGTTATCTCTTGATTCCCTATCAATCTTGGATGCCAGAAATAACTTCTGAAGATGAAAGAGTTCAGGTATCTGGTTTAATGAGTACTGTGAATTTAATTGGAAGTGCAATTGGTGGTGGTTTTGTTTTAGTGATGTCTGGTTTCATTAGCGAAGATCCTCAGGGAATCTATGGTGTTGCTGGAAAATACTTGTTGATTTTCGCACTTCTTTTTGCAGTTTTAGAACTTCTGTTCTTTTTACCAGCATTATTGAAAATCAAAGAAAAGAAAATTGAAGATAAGAAGAAGAAAGCTTGGAGTGAGATAAAAGTTGCATTTCGTAACCGAAATTACATGATCTGGGTAGGCGGGTTTACAATTCTCAATGTTGGAGTTACTATAATGTCTGCTTTGATTCTAGATTTTCTAGAAAATATTATAGGAATTGTTAATGCTATGGAGAAATTTCTTTTTGCAGCAGTAATGCTTTGTGTTATTGTGTTGGGATTCCTTCTCTGGGGAAGTTTTGCTAAGAAATTTGGTAAGAAATGGTCATTGATAGTTGCTTTCACGTGGTTGTTAATTTGGATGCCATTAACTCCACTCATTGGAAGAATCACATTTATTTCTCCCATAATTCAAGGGTATGTTTTTGGTATCGGTGCTGTATTTGGTGTTTCGGCAGTTTATCTTTTCTCATATGCGATCTTGGCAGACTTTGCTGATCAAGATGAACGAAATACTTCTGAAAATCGTTCAGGACTCTATACAGGTTTCAAAAGTTTACCTTTCAATATAGCTCAAGCAATTGGATTTATAGCTGCAGGCTTTCTGCGAAGTTGGACCAAAGTAGTGGGGAGCGAAACTATAAACCTAGGGCTTGTTTGGCTAGGTCCTATTTGTGCAATTTTCATCTTAATATCTCTTCCAATACTCTGGAAGGGGGACTTTGATCCATTTATGAAGGATGAGAAAGTAAAAACAACATCAATTTTCAAGCAAATCTTCTCAAAGAAAAATTGAAAATTAAGATTTGGATGATTCCAAAGACAAATCAATTAATGAATATAGGAAAGTTAGAGATTTAATTGAAGAAAAAGCTATTGCTTTAATGGAAGATGAAAAGAAAGGTTAGTAGTTAAATACACCATTTTTTGCAGCTAAAGTTAGTTGATTTATTCTAGTATATTCATTTTCTAACTCTTGAATTAGTTTCTGATTTTTTGTTTTTCCAGTTTTGATTTTCATTGCCATTTTTTTTGCACCTAATATTACATAATCACCTCTTTATTAAAGGATTTTTTTAATTAATTCGATTAATGGTTAAACTATTTGGTCAAATAACGTAACTGGATTAGAATATAATATAGTTAATTCCTTAAAGATGTTAAAGGAGAAGTGCAAGGCTTTAGCTGAATGGTTAAAGCTCAAAAAATGGATAACTCGCAAAGTTTAAGACACAAATAACGAAATATCTGTATGAAAGAAATTACTCTAGTTTCATGGAATGTGAATGGTATTAGAGCTGTTTCCAAGAAAGATATTTCTGAAGGAATGAAATTTAATCAAATTTTGCAAAAAGAAGAATTTGTAAAATTAAAACTACTTGATTGGTTGCATCTACTATCTCCAGATGCCTTATGTCTTCAAGAGACAAAAGCTCATCCTGATCAACTCACAAGCTCTCTTCTAAAACCACAAGGTTACACGAGCAATTTCTCATCTGCTGAGAGAAAAGGATATAGTGGTGTTGTAACTTATTCAAAAACAAAACCTGTTCATGTAAACACTGATTTAGCAGTTGAAAGGTTGAATAAAGAGGGTAGAGTAATGGAAACAGAATTTCCAGATTTTGTTTTATTGAATGTTTACTTTCCAAATGGGAAGCTTAGTGATGAAAGATTCAAATACAAAATGGATTTCTATGAAGTATTTCTAGAACATGTTGTTAATCTAAGGAAGCAAAGAAAATCAGTAATTATTTGTGGTGATGTTAATACTGCTCATACAGGAATAGATTTGACGCATCCTAAACCAAATGAAACCGTTTCTGGTTTTCTTCCAAATGAACGAAAATGGATAGATAAGTTGATATCAAAAGGATTTGTTGATACATTCCGATATTTTAACAAAGAACCAGAACACTATACCTGGTGGTCAACAAGGGCGATAGTGAAAGGTGTAACTGCCAGAGAAAGAAATGTAGGCTGGAGAATAGATTATTTCTTTGTATCTGAAGATTTAGTAGATAATTTAGTTGAATCAATTATGATGAATGAAGTAATGGGTTCTGATCACTGTCCTATTAGAATAAAACTAAAATTCGAATAATTGAACTAAGATATTTATATAAACGCAACTACAATAGTAATTTACATGCTACAAGTCGTTAAACTAGAGCACATAGAACAAAAAAAATTCTGGGATTATGTTCTTAGTGATGTACCATTTTATTTCTTCTTCATTCTAGATTTAAAACAGTATCCTGAACAAAGTCAATTCTTAGTAGCAATTGAAAATGAAGATATTGTTGGATTATGTCTTATATGGAAAAATCAGATTGCCCACTTACGTGGTCAGAATGAGAAAATCATAAAATCATTATTTTGTGCAATCCCTGAAGATATTCCAATCAATCAGTTCAATTTTGAAATAAGATATCAAGAGATGTTATCTTCTTTGATTCCAAAACCAAAAACAAAACTACAACTACATCGAATGGTACTCCAAAAAGATAGAATGATCCCTCGCTTTCCATTAGATAAACCCTTTACACAGAGAAAATTGACGAAAGAAGATTCACATAAGATAGCAAAGCTCATGGCAAAAGCAAGCCCAACCTATTGGAGTAAAATAACTTCTAAACATTTAACTTTCGATGAAAATCAGAATTATACTGGTTTATTTGATGGAAATAAGCTAATTTCTTTCACATTAGCATGGATAGATGAAACTGCAGCAATTATAGCAAATGCAGCTACACACCCTAAATATCAGAATTTAGGTTTAGCAACTTATTTGGTTAATGAGAGTGTTCATAAAATGATGGAACACACTGAAATAGCAATCATACATGTGCTAACTGACAATAAATCCGCAATAAAAGTATATTCAAAAGTGGGATATGAAGTGTATGCTTCATTTATAATGGTTGGAGTTTAATAACTTATAGTATAGTTTTTTTTATCGTCTTCATAATCAAAAAATCAGGAAAAGTTTCGTCATCCAAGTATGCCTGTCTCGGAAATTCATCTACAAGTTCTTCTGAAGCTTTTGGTTCACTCATCTCCATAAGAATCAAATCGTTTTTTACCAACTCATTAAGATAAGAACTTATAGTCCTGGGGAATTGAAGAGATGGTGTATCATTTCCATAATCAATAAGCGTTGGTCTTTCATCAAAATAGTTTAGTACTAATCGCAATTTATCTTCATTTCTTTGACTACCTCTTGGAACTCGAAAGGAAGTACAAGTTGGCCAAGCGAAAGCTGGATGTGTAATACTAAAAACAAAAATTCCATCTTCCTTAAGAACATATGAAATTTGTTCAATTGTTGTTTTATAATTTTCTATGTCCATTAATGCCATATTGCATATGACCTTATCAAAAGATGCTTCTATAAATTTACTAGCTAGTTTTTCAGCATTAAGTTTTAAATACTTAATGCCTAACTTTTCTTCTTTTTCTCTCTCGATTGCATAGTCAACCAATTTAGAGATATCAAGACCTGTTACTTGTGCCCCTTGTTTTGCTAGATTTCTAGCAACATTTCCTTCACCACATGCTACATCTAGAATTTTTTCATCTTCCATAACATCAAGCAAACGATTTACTTCTGGAAGAATCTTATATTTGTGATGATAATCTCCTCCTTCTTGAAAAAGAGGTGCCCAAAATGGTGCTAAAGCATCCCAAGTAGACTTTGGATCATAATTGTCAAGTGAATCAAGTCTCTTAAATTCTACATATTTTCCTAGTGAAAGTATTCTTCTCAAGCCCCATGCTTTATGAGGAAATGTTTGAGATTTCAATTCTTCTAAATGGATAGGCATCCAGACTACTGTATCTTCTTCTGGTATAAGATCCCCAATCTGATAAGGATGTGTTCCCTCATATTCTGCAAAATCTAAAGCTGCATTGTATTTTCCACAACTATGACAAGGAATTCTATAATAGTAATCATAAGTTAGAAATTCTTTTTTCTCAATTTTCTCCTCTACACAACGTAAACAAGTAAACTTTTTACAACTGGAACACCAAGAAACGCCATTAAAATGAGTCATTTTTCCACATTTACTACATTCATATTCCCAATGGAGGAAGCATCGAGGAGTAAAAGAATCCACATCTTTAGAAGCAAAATTGATAGGATAATCATTTGCGATTTTTGAATATTCCAAACAGTAGAAACAAGTGGTATATTCTGAAGAAGACATAATATGAAAAAAGTATGAGAGTATAAAAAAATACTCTATAGTTTTTCCTTTCTCTTATGTTTTTTAAAAATTGGATTTTATAACAAGATACACCATATTGAGGACTGTATAATCTATTTCTTTGCTTTGATGAAAAACCAGTATTTATCCACTTTAATCTCTTCTATGGCAAAACCTACCTCTTCAAGGTACTCTTTATAGATGTCTTCATTCTGAAATGTGTTTTTTGTTCCATATCCAGTATTGAATTTTTCTCTACCTGGTAAAGAAATTGTCAGAACAATTATGAATCTCTCTTTTTCTGTGTTAATTTTTGAATCCCAAATCCAAAATTCTCCACCCGGAGATATTACTCTATAAATCTCTTTGATTGCCTTCTTTTTATCCTCATTAGACATGTACATGCCGCAGAAAAAAGAAGTTGCATTATCAAATTCTTCATTTTCAAATGGTAGGTTTAGCGCATCTGCAACCATCCATTTTGCTTCAGGAGACTTATCTTTTGCTTCATCAATTTCAGCTTGAAGTTTATCTATTGCGGTTATCCTTTCTCTACCGATTTGTGCTATAACACCTTCTCCTCCAGCTCCTATATCTATAATTGAACCAGAAGGAATTTCAGAAATGCTTATTTCTTGATAAGGAGTAACTTTAGTATTGTATGGATCTACTCCTGGAATTTCAGGGATATTTTCTGTTTCATCCATAATTTATGATGATTAGACGATACTTATAAATTTCACTTCTAAGAAGGTGAATTTATCTATTTTCATTGTTTTGCAAAGAGGGAGGCATTCTAACAAGGGTATCATTACAAGAACTTCCCACCTTCTCGGCAGTAGAAATGACCTATATTTCTAGTGGAGAAAAATATGTAGGAATTACTTTATTCCTACTCCGCGTATTCCTCGATGAGCTATCCAATCCACCACTTCCTCTCTAATCTCATTAATCCCTTCGAGAGTTACACAGGAGGAATTTATAGCTTTGATGTGATTAACATCAATTGGAAGATTGTGGTCTGCAATATATTCATAAATTGTTGAGATTATTTGATCTATATCCCTTTGTTTTGGTTTTTCAAGATCTACTTTATTTGGAACAAGTAAAATCAAAGTGTCTTCATAGATCCATTCTTTTACAATTGCAAATCGCAACCATATCTCTAATGACTCAAGTGTGCTAAACCGAGAAACATCATAAATTAATAATAACGCAGATACTCTCAATAAAGCTGGAAAACAATCAAAAACAGATAGAATTTCATTAAAAGTTGTACTTCTAGAAGAAGCTTTTTGCCTTTGACCTGGAAATACGTAGAATTGCAAAGTTGTTGTGACTGATAAGCTATCTACTTCTACGACCTCACTACTAAATTCTATTTCAATATTGTAGGATTTTTTAGTTTTCAGAAGAATGTCTTTTAGTTCTTCATCAGAAACATCGGGATTAATAATTAGACGTGATAATACTGATTTTCCTGTGAACCCATCTCCTAGAGGAATTACTGAACCAGTAGCATAGTGTTTAATTTCATCTGCCATGTTTCTCAACCTATATTGAATGATTTATGAAGTTCCCCAAAGGTGTATTTAATTTGAAAGGTTAAAATTCTTTTCAAAGGAGCAATCTTCATCTTACTAATACAGGTTACAGCATTTTCTTTATTTTTTCTACACCTATTACTCTACCTTCACTTACTATCTTTCCATCTATTCTTAGTGCAGGAGTCAAAAAAATGTCAAGGTCAGCAAATTTAGTTATATCTGTAAAATGTTCAACTTTGTATTTATTTTCTTTTCCTGATGTTTTAACTGCTTGAAGAACTAATTCATACTGCTTTTCGCACTTTTTACAACCTTTTCCTACAACTTGAATTAATTTCATATCTGACATATTTTTTCACCTAATATTTAAAGAAATGTTATTGGTTCATTCGATACGATTAAACCAAATAATAATCCCGCTAGAACTGAAAAGATTATTACTAACAGTAAGTAAACAAAATTCTTCTTATCTCCAATGAATTTGCGTGTAACTAAAATGCTCTGAATAGACAGTTCTGGATCTGCTAACAAGTAAGCAAGTAAGACTCCTCTAGCCATCCCAAGGTCTAGAAACATCTGAGCAATAGGTACTTCCATTAATGTTGGGAAATAAGCAACTACACCAAAAGTTACACCAACGAGATTTGCAACTACTGTGTTCCTACCAACAAGATTCTGAATAAACTCTGGAGGAATTAACTCTTTAAGCATTCCTGCTACAAAGACACCTATAATTAGATAAGGGACAATTTTCTTGATGAAAAACCAAATTTCTCTCATCCACTCTTTACTTTCCTCTTTGTCGATTCTTTTTATAACATACAAAGCAATGGTAACAGCTACTATTATTGAAAGAACAGCTTTAATTGCCATATTAGCTAAATCGATTCTAAATGCTTCAGTTGTAAAATACTCAAACGATCCAGGTAGTATTGTGTTGGTGCCTTGAGTGATGCTTGCGTATTTGCCAATTCCAAAATCACTAACTGAACTAAATACATCTGCTTTAGCTAAGAAATAATTTATTTGTGAAGTACCTGTAAATAACAAATAAATCAATCCTGAAAAAAGATTGATTTTAGTACTTTTAATAAAGAAGAAACTTGCGATTAGTAAAGTTAAACCTGCACCCCAGATAATTGTCTGGATTAATGGTGGATTTTTGACCCCTAGTTTTTGAAGATTATTTCTATTGAAGAAAGCAATTAGTACTCCAACAATTAATATTGATATGATAATTGCTCCTCTTGCTACTGTAATTAGATTTATTTTTTTTCTTTCTTGAATTTCAGTTTGAGTATTTGTATCGTTATCTTCCTCTGATTCTAGATCAGCTATCATTTCTTTCTTTTTGTCTCTGAATATAAATTCCATAATAAGGCCAATAATTATTGCAAAAGAAAGGGCTAGAATTGCTCTGGCAATTGCAATGTCCATTCCGATAAGTGTGCCTGTATAGGTCAAGGCTAGGATATTCACAGCAGGCGCAGAGAACAGAAATGTCATTGCTGGACCTAAACCCGCTCCCTTCTTTCTAATACCTGCAAACAATGGCAAAACTGTACATGAACATACAGCTAATAATAATCCTGAAATAGCTGCAACTGGATATGCAACAATCTTTCTAGAATCTTTTCCCATATACTTCACAATAAGCTCCTTTGGAACAAAAACAATCATTGCTCCAGCAATAAAGAATGCTGGAATTAAACACAGAAGTACATGAAGTGAAAGATAATCAGCAAGAGAAAAAAATCCACCCTGTAACATTGAAAGAATTGTTAACCAAAATGCTGATGCCAAGCTAATTCCTCTATTAACTCATATCGAAAAAATTCGATATATAAATTTGTTGGTTAGACCGGCGAGAATTGTAATAAACTTTCGTTTTAATAGAAACTTTTATGTCATTTGAAATATAATGTGGTTTGACAATGACTAGCGATAAGCACGAACAATCAATGAAAGAACTAGAACAGAAACTTGGTCAACTGTTCGAACAAGGTATTGTGAACGAAGAAGCAAAGAATAGAATACAAGAATTGGAGAAAATTGAAGTTCAAGTGCCATCAATGATGAAGGATGAAAAAATCAATAAGATACTTAAGTTATTCAAAGCATTAGCAAATAAAAATAGATTGCTAATTCTCATGCTAATAATGAATGGAGTTAGATGTGCGTGTGAAATAGAACACTTGCTCAAATTGTCACAATCCACAGTTTCTCATCATATTAGCGCATTAGTAGAAGTAGGTGCGATTGATGCAATAAGAAGTGGAAAATGGAATCTAGTTGAATTAAAAGATAGCAGTTTTTCAAAAGATTATTTTGTTTCACTTATTGAAGAAACTTTCAATTGAAGATAATTCTTCAGAATTAAAAGCAAACTATATTTTTTTCTTCATATTCATTCAGAAACTTTTAAAGAAACAAGAAGACATTACGTCGTTAACAATTATTAAGTGTGATAAATATGTACGAACAATTCAAAGAGATCGGTCCTCATTTTGAGTTATCCGAAACTCATAAAATGGTAAAACAGAGTGTGAGAGAGTTTGCAGAAGCAGAAATTGCCCCGAATGTTAAGGAATGGGATCAAGCACATACTTTTCACAGACCCATATTAAAAAAGATGGCTGAACAAGGTCTTCTTGGTATTAGTATCCCTGTAAAATATGGCGGTGGAGGTCTTGATTATATTGCTTTGGCTGTAGCTTGTGAAGAATTAGAAAGAATTGACACATCATTTAGAGTGATTCTATCAGTTCACAATGGATTAGCCTGTTCAACCATATGGCAATGGGGTAATATGGAACAGAAGAAACAGTACCTTCCCATCTTAACCTCAGGAGAGAAGATGGGCACGTATGGTTTAACTGAACCAGCTGCTGGAAGTGATCCTGCAGGATTGAAAGCTACTTGTCGTCTTGAAGGTGATGAGTGGATTGTTAATGGAGAAAAAATGTGGATAAGCTACACTGAATCTTCTGATATCTTCCTTGTCTTTGCTTATGAGATAGATGTTCGGCATAAGGGTATGAGAGCTTTCATAGTTGAACGTGATTTTGGTGGAGTAACCTCAGGGAATCTACATCATAAAATGGGTGTAAAAGCTGGTGAGACAGGATGGGTTAATTTTGAAAATACTCCTGTTCCAAAAGAAAACTTGCTTGGTTTGCCTGATGAAGGTTTCAAGGTTGCTATGGCTGCACTTGATTGGGGGCGATATACTGTTGCTGGTGGTGCAGTTGGTGGTGCGAAAGCTTCGCTGGAAGCAGCTGTAAAATATGCTAATGAACGTGAAACCTTCGGTAAAAAAATCGGTCATCACCAATTCATACAGGGAATGATAGCCGAAAGTGTTTCCGACATTGAAGCTGCTGAATTATTCACATGGAAAGCTGGTTGGACAAAGAACTTAGGCAGAGTAAATACTAGAGAAACATCATTAGCCAAGTGGTATGCCACAAATGCTGCAGTAAGATGTGCAGACAGAGCTATTCAAATTCATGGAGCTTATGGTTTTTCTGATGACTATCCTGTAGCCCGTTATTACAGAAATGTTCGTGGGGCAACCATATATGAAGGCAGCAATGAAATTCAAAAAATAATTCAGGCTAGATATGAACTTGGGTATTATGAAGATAAACCCCTAAGATGTATGCCTCCTAAATATGACCCAGATGAATGGGCAAAAGAAGATACAGACAAATTTTGATCTCTGTTTTTCACTTTTCTCTTTTTCGTTACTTTTCAAAAGATATTAAATCTAGTTATAAACTATTAATTCATATGGAACAGGAAAATGTCTATATTTTTCTTTACGATTTGTCGGATAAGAAGCTGTATGAATCATTTTCCGATTATAGTGATATAATCATTAAACATTGGAAATTTCTAAAGAACTTAAAGATAGAGAAGAAACTAATTTTTGCTGGTACTTCCCTTGATAATTTCTGCGAGTTTGCTATAATTCAAGCAGATAATGAAGAGGAAGCAAAAGGAATCATCAGAAATGATCCATATGTTTACAATCATTTGCTCAAAGTTTCTCTTTACAAATTCAAAGCCTCACTTGTTACTGAAGAAGAAGTTCCAGAAGTACTAGAAAAAGAATTTTTTGATATTGAATCAATATGTGATGCTGAAACTAAAATCTATATGGGAACAATAACTGGGCGATCAACATTCATTAATGATATGACTGAAGAAGAAGGAAAAATAATGGAGATTCATTTTGAGCATTTGAAAAGAAAGTTTGATGAAAAACAACTTCTACTTGCAGGTCCAATTCTAGCTGAAGGCCTATTTGGTTTAACAGTATTCACTGCAAATAGTCTGAAGGAAGCAAAAGATTTCGTAAAGAATGATCCTGTTGTAGACGCTGAGATAATGAAACCTGGAGTTCATCCATTTCGAATTTTCCTTTTAGGAGAAAAATAGTAGTCTAAGAGAATTTGCTTTCAATGTCTTTTATTACATCTTTCATGATTTCGTTAACTTCATCTGCAAGTTCATTGAGTTTATCAACTTTAACTACACTCATAGCTTCTTTCGGATTCATTGCAGAAACAACGATCTTTCCATTCTCGTTTTCATATATTATTACATTACAGGGAAGTAGAGCACCAATTTCAGGTACTAGAACTATTGCTTTATGAGCAAAAGGGGGATTACAAGCTCCTAAGATCTTATAAGGACGAATATCTGCATCAATTTTGTCCTTCAAAGTTTCTTGTGCATCAATTTCAGTTAAAATTCCAAATCCATATTCAGCTAAAATTTCTCTGGTAGCTTTTTCTACTTCTTTGAATTTATCATAACCAACATTTAGTTCTGTGGAAATCACAAGTGCCATAATTATCAATAATAT
>JAAFKI010000123.1 GCA_021399345.1 Candidatus Heimdallarchaeota archaeon | reverse complement strand
TGGTGCATAGCTATAATCCTTCAACTTATAATCTACACCACCCTATTTAAATACCAAAAAATGTACAAAAAACAGGTTATAATGAAATCTTACTTGACTAAAAATGGTCGTGCTATGATAATCGAAGAATATGATGCGAAATCTTTAGTTCGAACTTCAAGAACATCACTGTTTTCATGGGCTGAAGTCTATCTTAATCCTTATCAGGGCTGTGAGCATGATTGCGTTTATTGTGATGGTAAAGCTGAAAGTTATTACATGCACGACGATTTTGGTCAAAGAATCAGAGTAAAGAGAAATGCTCCAGAGTTATTAGAACTCTATTTTAAGAAACAAGGCTTTTTTCCAGTAAACCGAGAAAAAACATCCACACTCGTAGATTACTTCCCAAATCTAAGAGAATCTGCAGATTCTTCCAGAAAAAAGAAGTTTATTCTATTCATCGGTGGTGGAGTATGTGACGTATACCAACCAGTTGAAAAAGAAGTGAAAATGACTAGAAAGCTTCTGCAAATAGCTTATGATTACAAGATTCCTGTTTTCTTCCTCACCAAAAATACGCTAATCCTTCGAGATTTGGATCTATTAAAAAAAATCAATGAAGAAAGCTATGCTTGTGCAAGCTTCACGATAACTTTAGCTGATGAGAAAAAACAGAAAATATTTGAACCTAAAGCTAGCTCATCTCTAGAGCGATTCGAAGCTATCGAAAAACTAAGAGATGAAGAAATACATTCAGGGATTTATTTTTATCCAACGCTTCCTTTTATAGGCGATACTGTTGAGAACATGAATTCAATCTATGAAACAGGTAAGGATGTGGGAGCAGAGTTCATATACTGTTGGGGTTTAACTCTTAAACCTGGAAGAAACAAAAACCAATTCATGAAATCTCTCCAAGATTATTTTCCAGAATACTACCCTAAATATAAGGAACTTTATGGAAATGAAGATAAATATGGTAATCTTGATTCAACAAAGATCAAAGAACTAGGGTTTATATGGCCCGAGATTAGAGGATATAAACTTGGGTATGAATTGAAAATAGATTATACTTCAAAGAGATACGTTCCTGAGGGGGGAATTGAGACTAATCTAATGATTGCAGAGGTTCTTCATCGTTTAGCTTATCTGAAGAGTTTTTTTATTAAAAGCTCCAAGTACGAAACTAAACAACTCAATTTAGCTGCAAATTTCCTTAATACCTTTTCAAAAGATATTTCCCTGATGAGTGAGGAAGAAAGAAGAAAACTGGATTTAGATAAAGTTGTCACACCTTATATAGATGAATATCTTCAAGAAAAGAAGAGTAAAACACTCAAATTACTTGAAAAAGAAGTTTATATGTCTGTTAGTAAGTTTCTTGAATTAAAATAAACATTCTAGAATTTCAGTTCAGGGAAATTAAGATATTTTTTTCATTAATTTTCTAATAACTTTTATCATTTCTGCAGAATGTGTAGCTCGATTGGTACCCATATCTAAGTATTCAGCATTAGGGATCGCTGCTGTTATGTCCTTTGATAGTTTAGTAGTATGCATTTTGTCAGTCTCCATTCCTATAATTACAACATAATTATCTTCAATTTGACGGTAGAGTTTCCATACTTTAATTGTACTTATTCTTTTTGCCACTGCTTTCCATTTCTTGCGATCTGCCTCATTTATTGTGCGAGTATATTTTGCTGCTTGAACTGGATCCTCGCTTTTGAATTTCTTGATCCACCATCTCCAGACCGGTTTGGTAAAATCAAAAATAATAGTGGGAAGAATATAATGTAAATATCTAGTTGTAGGAGGCATGTTAAGTTGACTATTAGGTCCAATGAGAACAGATAAAGCTGGCTTAATCTTCTTAGAACCCAAAAGATTTGCAATTATTAAAGTGCTGTAAGAAGAAGTAAGAGTTACCAGTTTATTCTGGTCAATTTTAAGATATTCTACAATCTCTTGAACATCTAGAGCAAGTCTTTCTAAATCACTCTTAATCTTCCCTTCACCAGGACGAAAAGAAAGTTTTTCCCTTGTTTCTATATATAAAATATCAAAATCCTTGATAGCTTCCATAAGAACTTCCTCCCAACCAGGAACAACTGTCCCCCAACCAGGAATGATTAGAAAAGTATATCCATTTGCTTCATCTTTAGGAGCTTTGGTTGTTAAGATTTTAATTTCAGAACCATCTGAAACTTTTACATATTGTTCTTCTGCAATTTCTTCAAACTGTGATATGAGTATATCATTGAATACTTGCTCTTGTTGAGACATATCAAGAGAATGCAAAAAAAGATATTTTAAAGTCTTTACTTTGGAATAGAAATACTCAAATTATTGTAAGATTAAGATTAAGAGAAGTTTTCTTTGTTTTCAATCCACCATTCTAACCATTCTTTTCTAATTTTTTTTCTAGTATATTGAACAAAAAATCAATCAGTAAATTTGTGTTCATGGGGTCCTCTGAACCAACCTCTCAGAATCTTAGGTTTTAGTTTGAGAATTGTAAAATCAGAATCTTCTACACCTAATGGATAATAAATCTTCCAATTATCCATCCAGATTTTCTTTTTAAATTCCTTGTCTTCTAATACTTCAGCTTCCCCTTGTAACATGATACCTTTAACTTCATCTGGAATACTGAAATACAAAGCAATTCTTTTGTTATATAAGATGTGTTTCATCTTGACAGAAGAAGTGTTAGTAGATATATAGACAGTATAAGGATTATTATCATATTCTTCAATAACTTTAGCAGGATGAGCAAATTTCTCTTTACATTGCAAATTAAAAACAGCTCTTATGAAAGGAAAACCATTTTCATCAATCGTTGCTAGATATGCTGAGTAAGGCTTTTCCATCAATTCATCCAGTAATTTTTTAGTTTCTTCTTTCATTTTGTTCAGCTTATTAGTAAGTAGTTTTCACTTTAAAAAGTCATTTAAGCAGAAGGAAGATGAAATAAGCTTATATCCTTTGAAATGTCTCTAGTTGTAGGTGAAATGTTTGCATATGACTAAGTTCAACTTTTCTTTTGTTGAGAGAAAAATACGAAAAAAAACATTTGGAATACTCACTACTTTGAATTCAGATGAATCTCCTCATACAACAGGGATTCTATATGGCGTTTCAAAACCTGATGCTGAATTTGCTTTATATCTTTTAACTTCAAAGAAATATAAGAAAATAAGAAACATCCAGGATAATCCCAAAATATCTTTCATTATTCCTTTTCCACATCATCACTTTCGTTTTGTCCCATCAGGTACTATTACGTTGAATGGTGTTGCTAAATTAGTCCCTGTTAATACAGAGAATATAATTGAAATCTTTTCAGAGAAGAGAATTCTGAAAATGATAATTGCTGATATAGATCTTGAGAAAGATGAAGAGTATGTTTTCATTAAAATCGAACCAGATCAAAAGATTCTATGTTATGGAGTTGGCTTTAATATCTTGAAGCTACGAGGTTCTCATACTGAAGGTGGATATTTTGTCACCATCCCTACTGAAAAGTGAATATAAGAGAATAATCGCATTTATGTTTAACTAATCGTTTTATCATAGTTCATCTTTTCGAAAATACTATGCAATTGATTGAAAATTCGTTCCCTTTCTTCAGGAGGAATGTTGTATTTAGTAGGCGTGTAATATTTATTACTTTCAATATATTTCTCAATATATGGTTTAGCTTCATTAAATCCTGATAGTGATAAAGTATCATAAATTCTAGCCATTTCATCTATTGGATTTGCTATCAACTCTTCATATCTGATTTCAATGAAATTTTCTTTGGGTATTAGATCTACTTCGTTGTAGAATTTAGTATACATGCCTTCATATGTCTCTAGAACAAATTCATCCAAATTTTGATATCCTTTTTGCAATTGAAAAATGGATATCAGCTTCTCATGCATTCTCTTTGTCGAATAATAGACCTCGTAAGGATTGCGAGCAATATGGATATATTTTGCATCTGGATACATTTCCATTAGGAATCTCACTCGAGCAGTATCAACAGGACTCTTTAGAACTAATCTTTTGAATTTCTTCTTAACTATCAATTTTTTCATCATATACTTATAACATTTTTTGATTTTATCAATTTGCTTTTCTGATAATCCCTCAAGAGTTACATACTTGGTGTAAGCATCTTGGTTGTCTGGGAAATATGCTCCTGAATATGGTGACATTGAACTTAGGTTAGCGATTGCAAAATCATGTTCACTAGGTAAATCAGAGGTAATTTTCAAGTCATCTTGAGGTCTTGTTTCAGGAAGAAAAAGATTAAGCACCCATCTAAAAAACGGAGACGAATAGAGAAAGTGATTAGGAAACACACTCTCATAAAGTGTCATGACTTCATAATCAGGATTACTACTAAAGAGTTCATGTAGAAATGTTGTTCCTTGACGCCAATGTCCCAGTATGAATATTGGTTGATGTTTCGGTTCAACTTCACGTAATTTTATCCATGCCAGCAATCTTTCAATTATTGCTAGAGGTGTAAAAATTATGATTATAAATGTTATTACAAAAACATGAGGAATTTTTTTCCAAGAAATATCTAGTTTGTTCTCAAACAACATTTTCAACCAGATAAATAAGTTAGCCCCGACTACAAAGATTTGAATAACCTCCAATACAGATGAATATTTGAAATTAATATATTATGAAAAGTCGTGTGAAACGAAACATTTGCTGAGATAATTCTTAGATTTCATCAAATAAAAGGTTAAAAGTTTAATTTTTTTCCACTACTACCATCGGAAGTAGCACTAGAAATATTTATTAATTTGAATCACCTAACTTTGAGTAGTAATTATTGTTTAGGTGATAAATTGGCTGTAAATAATGAATATGTAATTGAAACCCAAGATCTTGTAAAAATCTATAAGACAGGAAAAGTAAAAGCTGTAAATGGCTTAAATTTGAGAATAAAAAAAGGAGAGATTTATGCTCTAATAGGGGCAAACGGAAGTGGTAAGACAACTTCTTTAAACATGATTACTGGAGCTCTTTTTCCAACATCTGGATCAATCAAAGTTTTAGGTCAGGAAATACCTAAGAATAGACGATTGATTACAAATTATATTGGAGTCGCTCCTCAAGACTACTCTATCTACTATGATCTAAGTTTAGAAGAAAATGTACGCTTCTTTGCAAGATTATATGGCATGAAGAAAGCAGAATTTGCACTAAAATATAATGAGCTCTTGCAAATTTTACGTCTAGAAGAAAAAAGAAAGGCTCTAGCGAAGAATCTTTCTGGTGGAATGAAGAGAAGAGCTAGTATAGCCTGTGCTTTAATCCATTCCCCAAAGATAGTATTCTTCGATGAAGCAACTGTCGGAGTTGATCCTGTTCTTCGAACGTTTTTCTGGGAATATTTTAGATCTCTAAAGGAGAATGGAGTTACACTAGTTTTAACTTCTCATGTGATGGATGAAGCAGAGAAAGCTGACCGAATTGGGTTGATGAGAGCTGGAAAATTAATTGCTGAAGGAACACCAGACCAGTTAAAGAAAGAGCACAATTCAAACACAATAGAAGAGATTTTCATTAAATTAAGTGAAGGAGTGATTGTTGATGAATAAGAAAAAGGAAATGGAATTCAAACCCAAGAATTCTACATTCTCCCTGCAGAGAACACTAGCAATTGCTTTTAAGACAATTAATCAATTTAGAAGAGACCGTAGAACTTTAGCTCTACTGACAATTGTTCCTATTATTACAATGTTAGTATTTGGTTTAGCTCTAAGTGGAGAAGTGAATAACGTTCCAATAATCATTGAAAACAATGATGAACTCTATTTGGGAATCAACTTAGGTTCCAATATTACAGATGTGCTTGAAGGAGATAACAGTGTCACAATTACCTATGATACATATGTCAACGGGATTGATTTAGTTGAGAAAGGAAAATCTTATGCGTCTATTCTTATACCTGCTAATTTTTCTCAATCCATAGCTTATATGTTAGCATTCGGGAATGTCACTCCTAGTTTCTATATCTATATTGATGCAACGAACCCAACAGTTAGAGCTAGTGTTTTAGGTGCTGTTCGAGAAGCTCTAGAGGAATCGATAGGAGATAAAGGAATTAATCTTGTTCAAACATTAGCTCATGATGGTGCTGAATTTACTGGATTAGATGTAGGTATTCCTGCGATAATAGCATTCGAACTCATTTTTTTGCTAGTTATAGTAGGAGTCATTACAGTAACTCGTGAGAAGATTCAAGGAACACAAGATCGTCTGTTTGCAACTCCATTGAAATCATCAGAAAGATTGCTAGGATATGTAATAGGATTACTTCTAATAGCTACGATTATGGTAGCGCTTATTTTGATATTTGGAATCTTTGTATTCGGAGCTAAAGTAAGAGGAAATGCGTTCCTATTAATTTTTGCAGCTTTGCTCTTTGGATTAGCCCATGTATTCATGTCTGTTTTTCTAGCAAACTTTGCTCAAAATGAATTACAAGCAATACAATTTGCACCATTAACAGCTATTCCTAGTATGGCTTTAGGTGGCCTGTTAATCCCTGTCGTTGGTCTTCCTGTTTGGCTCCAACCTGTTTCATATATAGTACCTTTGACATATGGAATTAATCTATTTGAAGGAATTATGTTAAAAGGATGGGGTTTCAAGGAACTATGGGTAGATTTTCTAGTGGTTGCTGGCATGTGTTTAATATTCTTTGTTCTAGCAGTACTTTCTGTTAGAAATAGAATGAGAGATTGAGGTGGATTTATGAATAAAAATACCTCCTCTTCATTCTCCAGAGAAAAAGCAATTAAAGCTTTAACGAGTTTAGAATTGTCCTTAGGAGAAGCTAAGATTTACACTTGGTTGGTTGGTGAAGGTCCTACACATGCTTCTACGATAGCGAGTGAAGCAGGTGTTCTACAACCAAAAGTATATGGTTATTTGAAAGACTTAATCAAACGTACTTTTGTAACTAGACAAGAGAAAGAAGGAATACCCGATACTTTTACAGCTGTACCATATGAAATTGTGATGGAAACACTTGAAAATGAAATTTTAGCAAAAATCAAAGCAGCTAATAACTACTTTAAAGTTGTTAAGGAAAAGGAAAAAGAAAGACAAGTTGAGGATTTATTCTCTTATTATGAAGGTAAGAAAACTGTTTTTGCTGGATTAAAAACAGTCGTGGATAAAGTACAGAAGAATATCATAATTGTAACAGTAAACGGAATTGATGAAGAGCTTATTTTTCGCTTGTTTAATGATCGACAAAAAGAAAATTCTAGAATTGAAATTTTGCAACTTACAACAAATGAGAAAATTCTCAGAATCCCTCCAATCAAGAAGTTGATGAGTACAGAGGGTTTCAGTGGGTTATTAGCAAAAAGGCCAACAATGTTTTATACAGATGTTGATTTTGGGAAGAAATCCTGTTCCTCTATGAATATGTTGCTTCCACCAATAGATGATTTTAGTAGTGTTTTGATAAATATTAAACATCCAGTAGCATTACATTTTCAAGTACAATTATTTGACGGGCTTCTAGAAGTGCTTGAAAAGCAAGGCATGACTTTGAAGGAGTTATAATCCTTTCTTCATTTTTTAAAATAGTAGTTCCAAAGAGAGAAAAAAGTAAGGAAAATTTCCTTTTCTTATCTTTTTTTGAACTAATATTGTTTTGTTTTTAATCCTTGTAGATATTCTGCAGCACTAAGAGCTGCAATTGTACCTAAACCTGTTGATGTAGTAATCTGCCTCATAAGTGGATTAACTATTTTACTTGTCACATCACCAGCAGAAAACACCCCTGCAATGTTCGTGCGACAACCATCATCAATCTTGATTAAACCCTCATCGATTTCACATCCTAGAGATTCTGCTAGTTCGATGTTTGGGATGGCTCCAATTTCAGCGAAAATGCCATCAACTTTCAGAGAAGTTCCATCACTAAAGAGAACCTCTTCTACTGTGTTAGTACCTTTAATTTCAGTGACTTGCTTTTTGTAAAGAATAGCTATATTACTGCGTTCTTTTGCTCTGTCAATGTAGATTTTTTCACATTTGAGATAATCTGATCTTGAAACCCAATAAGTCATCTTAGCTCCAACATCACTTAGAGCTAATGTTCCTGTTGCTGCAGCGTCTCCTGATCCAACTACTATGACAGTTTTTTCTTTAAAGAAAGCTGCATCACATGTAGCACAGTAAGAAACACCTTTACCGATAAACTCCTTCTCTCCAGGTACTCCTAGTTCTCTGTGCCTACCGCCTGTTGCAAGAACCAGGGCTTTAACGATAAAATCTCCCATATCACTCTTAATAAAGAATTTGCCGTCCTCTAGTTTTTCTGTAGCAGAAACTTCTCCATAGACTATTTTTGTACCAAATTTTTCAGCTTGAGCCTTCATCTTATCTGCAAGTTCAAGCCCTGTAATCATTTCGAAACCAGGATAGTTTTCTATTTCCATAGCTAAACCCATTTGTCCTCCATAATCTAGACCTACTTCAACTACTGATAAACCAGCTCTAGATGCATAGAGTGCAGCAGTAAAACCTGCAGGACCAAGTCCAATTATACCTAAATCTTTTTCAACAGGACCCTCTCTCTTTTCTTCCTCTTCTTCTAAATCTTCTGTTGGACCTAATAGTAACATCTTTCCTCACCTATTACAAATAGTCATGAAATAAAAATATTGTTCTTTTATCAAAAGTAGTAATAACAGTTAAAATTCTTAGATAAGTTATTGAACAATTTCACTAATCATCTTACCTAATTTTATAATGCTGAATGGTTTTTGGATGAAGGAAGTCACTCCGAGCTTACTAGCTTCCTCTCTGACAGTAGGATCTGCTGTAATAAAAAGAATTTTAGTTTTTGCTATAATCTTGTACTGTCTCATCTCTTTTAAAGTATCTAAACCATTTTTAATTGGCATTCTGTGATCAAGGATAATAACATCAGGATACTTTTTCAATTTAGTAATAAATTCAATAGCTTTTGAGCCATCATGTGCAGTTCCTATAATCTTATGACCTTCAAGAGATAATCCTTCCTTATAGAGGAATTGAATAGTTTCTTCATCGTCTATTATGAATATTGTTGCCATTTCTTTAACCTCTTGGAAGTGTTATTATTACTGCTGAGCCCTTGGTATAATCATCTTGTATCCTGTTTTCAAAACGAATGATACCATTATAGGAATTAATGAGAACTCTTGCCATGTATAAACCTAGACCGGAACCTGATTGAAAACGGTTATCTCCTCGTGATAGTCTTTTAAAGAACAACGGTTTGTCTTTATCAGGAATCCCCATCCCATAGTCAATGAATTTTATTTCAACTAATTGTTCATCTTCTTCTTGTATTTCTATACACTCAATTTCTAGTTTTACTTCTTTATCATAAGTGTACTTAATTCCATTACTTATTATGTTTTCAAATACATTCTGTAGTAAATCTCCTGCAATTATTTTGAGATTCTTACTACAAGTAACTTTAACATCTACTTCTTTGTCGTAAAACATTGATTTTTGAACATCAATAGCATTGTCTAAAATTGGTCTAATAGTTACTGTCTTTCTAATTTTTCTTTCTTTTTGTATTTTTGTTAACTGCTGAACAGTTTGAAGAATTCTTTCACTTCTTTCAACAACGCTCATGCTCCTTTTAATGTAGCTTTTGAATTTCTCAGTATCTTTTGTATCAACATATTGATTCAATAATTCAAGATAACCATGAACAGAAGTATTTGCATTGAGAAAATCATGTGAGAGTATGTCCAAAAGGATAGATACAAAATCTCTTTCTTCCTCACTTTGAAGATATAAAAAGTGATGCTCATAATTAAGAGAAATTTGACTGGAAAAAGCTAAAATTAGATCAAGATCTTCTGGGTAGAATAGATTTTCTATTTTAGAAGTTAACATTATAAATCCTGCAGGAAGTTGATTTAAATGTAAAACTGAGATAACTGCTGAATTAGTTTCTTCAGAAGTGTGCTTACAAGATCCCTGACAATGGGTGATGTTTTCTCCTTTCTTGGCTATATCTTCCAAGATATCTTGAGGATTAAAGTTTTTAGCAAAGTTTCCTTGTTTCGCTAGTACTTCTCCATCTAGAAAGATCATTCCTCCGTCTGCATGATAAATAGCTGATAAGTCAATCAAAACGTTTTCCCAGAAAGAAGATAAGTCTTTAAATCTAGAGAAAAGCGCATATTTGTTAAGAACAGAAACAGTTAGAGATAGCTTCTTTGTTGCTTCAATATTAGTGAAAAAACCAACAGAACCAATAGGTGTTCCATATCTATCATATAACAAAGAACCAACGACTCGGTAAGTATTAGGACGTCCCTCTTTGTTGATTAAAACGAGCTCATAGGAGCTGGATGTTAACTTTCCTTCAGTTCTTTCCTTTAAAACCTGATAATAAAGCTCTTGCGAATCAGGATGGAAGAAGTCTGTTACAGAACGAGTTCTTATTTCCTCAAGTGGATAACCTAGATACTCACACATTCTATCATTTATGAAAACGGTGTGATCATTAATATCATCAACCCAGAATCCAAGTTTGCTGTGGGTAGTAAGAGTTTGGAGTAATGAAGAAACAAGCTCAGGCGACTGCTCAATAAGTGGTTGAGCACTGATATTTATTCCTGTTAAGATTCTAGAAGACTTATCGTTGAATGTAATATCGTTAGCAGAAATCCTGGAAAGAGCAACGGTACCATCCTTAGAAACAATACGTAGCTGCATGGTTTCCTCAGGCTTCCCACCTGATTCAAGAATCTTTATCCGTTCTTGAATAATAGAACGATCATCTTCATGAATAAGATCGGTAAGGGTAGTATCATCTAGATCTTCGAAAGTATAACCAGTAGAATCAAAGAAAGTACGATTAGCATAAACAATTTTGTGAATGTCCTGAATTATAATAATAGACATAGGGGTGATATCGAAGAATTCCTCGAAATCGGTAATTGTATGCTTATCAGACATTCTAGTAAAAATATACCAAAATTCCAATATAAGTTCTTTGAAAAAGGCTAAAGGAAAGGAAATAAAAAGAGAGAAAAGAAAAAAGAGTTTTAGATTTTTGGTTTAATGAAACCAGTATCCATCATACTCTTGGTAAGATCTCGAGCATACTTGATTCTCTCTTGAGCCATTTTGTAAAGTTCGTCTTCCTCATAAACTTTACGAGCAACACCTAGTTCAATAGCTTTCATACCTACTTTAGATGCTACGTAGGGGAAAATCTCCCAGTCGTCCATGGTTGGAATGACATAATCGTCTCTGAGACCTTTCTTAATGGCAATATCAGCAATAGCTTGAGCAGCTGCTACACACATCTCGTCGGTGATGGTAGAAGCGTTAACATCAAGAGTACCTCTAAAAATACCTGGAAAACCAAGACTGTTATTGATCTGGTTATCAAAATCACTGCGACCTGTACCCATAACTCTAGCACCAGCTTCCTTTGCATCCCAGGGATAAATTTCTGGAAGTGGATTAGCGCAAGCAAATACGATACTGTCAGATGCCATAGTAGAAATCCATTCAGACTTAACAGTTCCTGGTTCAGATTTGGAAGCTGAAATCATAACATCAGCACCTTTCATAGCCTCACCAAAACCTCCAGCTAAACCTTCAGCATTGGTTTTTTGAGCTAAGTCATACTTGAAAGTATCATAGTCTTTACCCTTAATAATGTCAGGACGATCTTTAGTGATAATACCTTTAGAATCAGCCATGATTATGTTTTTTAGAGGAACACCAGCAGATTCTAGAACGTAAGCAGTTCGAGTGTTAGCGGAACCAACACCCAACATAGCAACTTTAATTTGATCAAGCTCCTTACCAACGTGTTTAGATGCTCCAATAACACCAGCTGTGACAACAGAGGCGGTACCTTGCGCATCATCATGCCAAACAGGTATTGTTATTTCTGGATCATTTCTTAAAGTCTCAAGAACTTTGTAGCATTTTGGTTTAGAAATATCTTCTAGATTAATACCTCCAAATGAAGGTTGAATTAATTTTACAAAATTAATTATTTCTTCTGCACTTGGTCTTTCATTGGTCATTCCTATGCTTAATGGGACTGCATCAACACCTCCAAGGTATTTGAAGAGCAATGCTTTTCCTTCCATGACAGGTTGCCCAGCCGCTGGACCGATGTCACCAAGTCCGAGAACACGAGTACCATCGCTTACTACTGCGATTGTATTAGCACGATTAGTTTGTTTGAATGATTCAGCTGGATCATCTGCTATAGCTCTACAGCTTGCTGCTACTCCAGGAGTATACCAAACTCCAAAGGCCGAAAAATCCCAAATACTGCATTTAGGTACAACTTGAATCTTCCCTTGGTAGAAAGGATGAAGTTTCAAAGCGTCTTTTGCAGGTTTTTCAGCTTTTGCTAATAATTCTTCTTTTGTAAGTTGTTTTTCACTCATAATTTTCACCTAACAAAGATAGGATTCTAAAAAACCGTCAATTGTCCGTAATATTAAAGGTTTATCTATGACAATTTTGTAGTTAAACCAAATTGTGTAACATATTCTTGATTGAGTTTCTCTTCAAGGGTTTGTTTTTCTATTTTTTTTTAATATTAACAGCTGTATGCAGCGTTCAAGAAATCTTGTATGGTTCAAAATTGAAATCTACATTTTGTTCTCCTAGTTTCTTGCAGAAAACCTCAGCTAAAATCGGTTCCTTTATTACCCTGCTGAATGTAAGAACAAGATTGTCCTCAAAACTTGCTACTCCAACTCTTACTTTGTTTACAGGACCTGGACCTATTACAATATCATAACTATCTATTCGTTCAGTTAAGCTCTTTGGCAGAGTAATTTGACCAAGATTTGTAAGAATGCCACTATAATATGGTGTTCTGAAGACATAATATCCTTTTCTTGCGAAGAATCTCTTTACTTGAAAAGGTGCAATTTGCATAATTGGTGAACTCAAGTTTTTGGTATTTCGTGCAATCATTTGATAAAATGTTTCTGGAATAATCTTATTCTTTAAACAATCATTGACTTGTAAAACAATTTCTTTAAAAGTAAGTTGTTCCTTTTTTGGATCAATATTTGGTGTTACACATAAAGAGAAATTTCTCATTGTTATTGAAGGTAAAACTCTTCTTAAGTTCACAGGAACATTCAGACGGATAGGTTTCATTCTTCGAGTTTTATTTTTGCAGATATCTTCTTGTATTGATTGCAAAGAATCCATATAAAGAGCAGATAGAAATCCAGTAATTGAAACATTAAACTCTTTGATTTTTTGTTTGACATCTTTCACAGAAACAGTTACTTTAGAGGTATGAATTACTCCTGGAGGTTCTGTCTTAAATGGTAAATTGAAGCTTCTTTTTCCAAATCTTGTTGATTTTCTCTTCACTTTTCTTTTATAATGTTGATCGAAAGCATTTTCAAATTCTTGAAAACCTGGTTCATTTTTGGAATTGAAGATATTCTCCCAATTATCGATTTCTAATTTCTTTATATTGAAATATTCAGCTATTAGTGAATTAAGAAAAATTAAACCTCCGTAACCATCTGTTAAACTGTGATGACACTCTATAGCGATACTATTTTGGTTGACTAATATTCTATAGAGGAGTTTCTTTCGTCCAATTGGAATATATTGGTTAGTATATTGTCCTTCAGGCATAATTTCAGGAATTGATAGATTAGTGATCCATTTTCCCCATATGAATCCTTTCTTTATGCTAACTCTAAAATAGGGAAAACGAGGAAGAATGTTAGCTAGAGCTTCATGGAGTTTCTTTACATCTACCCTTTCTTTTAAGGTACAAGATATCCTAAAAACACATGAAATCTTTTTACTAGACATTAAACTAAAGCCTTCTGCGGCGTTATCTAGCTTATACTTTCTCTTATTTGCTATAATACCAAGAGAAATCTTTGAGGTTGCATTTTTATCAACTATTACATCGCTCATTTTAACCTCTTATTCCCTATTATGTAATGTTTAAGTTCTTTTTATAATGTTACTTGCAACCTAACAAATAAGTTCAGTATTATTCGTATTCTTAGTATTTATTTTAATTTTCTTAGAAGCAAAAGTTTTATTCTAGTTCTGTTTAGTAAGTTATTGGTGTACAATGCCGACCTCTATCAAAGAAGAATTTGAAAAACTACAACAATCTGCAGTTTTAGGTGACTTTTTTACTACAATAACAGAATTAGATAAACTGTTGGAACGAAAAGATCTATCTTTAGAAGACAAACTATACCTTAAGTTATTCAAAAGTGAAGCAACAATTGGTTTAAGCCAAATAGGTCTTGACTACTACACTTTCGAGGAAGGAATGAAACTAGCAGAGGAAGTTGTTCAACAGGTAGGTGGGATAGATGATGAATATCTTAGAATTGGAGCACATATGATTCTAGCAATGAATTATTTAGCTAGTAATAATTATGAAAAATATATCAAAACATCTGAATATATAAGACCTAAGTTTAGGAAATTAAAACCTATAAGTGGAATTTTCTATTTAAGACTAAAGGCACTTGATTATATTTTTGAAAGCAGTGTTCCATTCCTTAAAGCTTACATTGGTGAGATTTCAACTGATGAAGAAAAAGCTAAAGCTTTGCAATTAATTATAAAATGTGAAAGATTCTGTGAAGAAAACAACTTAAAGACGTATCAAGTAGGAAGTTTGAATAATATAGCTGCATTTCAATATTGGATGGGAGATCTTAAGGCATCACTCGAAGCAAGATTAAAAATGGTTGAAGTCGCTAGAAGTACAGAAAACAAACCCTATTATGCTTATACCTTATCAGTATTAGCAGACGTTTACTATACTTTAAACGATTACAAGAAATACTATGATATAAACAAAGAAATCCTGTTCATAGTTGAAGAATTAGATAGTAAATCCATGACAGCTAGAACCTACAATAGAATTGGATTGTACCATTTGGTAACTGGAGATTATGAAGAAGCTTTAGTCAGATATAATAAGAGTCTAGAAATCTACAAAAATGAAGGGTGGAAAATAAGTGTTGCATTTGTTCAAAAAAATATTGGATATGCTTACTTCTTAATGGGTAATTTTGAAAAAGCATTAGGGTATTATGACAAAGCATTTTCGGTATTAAATGAAGCAAGACCTCAGAATTGGCATTTTATTCTTTCCGATCTTGCTGCTGTTCTTATACAAATAGGTGATTTTGATAAAGCTCTAGAATATCTAGAACAGTTGATGCATATTCATATGGGGTTAAGTGATCAACATGGAATATCAATGGTACTCTCCGATCAAGGTATAATTTATTGGCAAAAGGGAATGAAAGAAAAAGGATTGGAATTAATTGAAAAGAGCTTAGAAATTAGAAGCAAAATTGGTGATAAACTACGTGAAGCTGCTAGTTTGTCATATCTCATTAAATTTAATGTAGAATTAGGAAATGTTACTAAAGCAAAAGATTATTTTGAATCGCTCAATTTGATAAACAACGAAATTGATAACGAACATGTTAAACAAAACCACAAATTCTCTGAAGCTTTGATACTCAAAGAAAGTAGTAATTCTCGGGATAGGATTAAAGCTGAACTACTTTTTGAACAACTGATTGAGGAAGAGGCTATTTATCCAGTACTTGTTGAAGTTTTACTTAACCTATGTGAATTACTTCTCATAGATTTGAAAGAAACCAGTAATCCTGATAGTTTGGTGAAAATCAATACATATGTAAACAAACTGCAAGAAATTTCAACAAAAAATAAATCACATTTCTTATTAGTTGAAACATTAGGTCTAAAGGCACAATTAGCTCTAGTTGAACTAGACATTGAAACAGCAAAAAATCTACTACTTAAAGCTCAGACAATAGCTCAAGAAAATGGTTTAGATAAATCGGTTTTGGATTTACTAAAACAGCAAGAAACACTTACTAAACAATCAATAGAGCTCAAAAAACTTGAACATGCTAAATCTACTATTTCCTCTAGAATGTCTGTCGTTAAACTTGAAGACACAGTTGGTAACATTAAGAAAACTAGTCTATCGAAAACTGTCTCAAGAGAAGAAGTATCTAAGAAGCTTCTATCAATACAAATCTAGAAAGTGAGTGTTATTCTAATTTGCTTTTTTTATAATAACTGGTAACTATTATAAGTGTCTTAACTGAATCGCTTGCTATGACAGATTATACAATTAAACCTTATAATGAATCATTCATAGAAAAGCAAGTAGAAATCGGTAATCACTTTGCTCAAAAATGGATTGCTTATGGCCAATCTTCAGTTGAACAAGTAAAGGAAGTTTATTCTAGAGAAACATTCGATCCTGAAACAAGATTATATTGTTTCAAAGGAGACGAAATGGTTGGTTACATTGGGGCAAATATTGTTGATGTTGAGGAAGAAAAAATCAAAAGAGCTCAGACTCGTTTAGCTTTTGTTCTTCCAGGACATGAGGGAGCATTTAACTTGTTGTTTGACCAACTAGTTGAGGTTCTTAAACAAAAGGAAGTTGCAGAAATAGAAACTCCCCAAACTATACTTAATGATAATTACTATGAAATAGCAGAAAAACTAGGATTTTCCAAAACTAGAACAGTTACTGAAATTTACCTTTGTGACCCATCTAATGTTAAAAACTTTGAAACAGATAATTCTATTGCTGATTATAACTATGAGACTGATGTAGAACAAGTGAAAAAACAGCTTGGTGAAACTTATCCAAATCTCACTGGAGATAATTTAGAAAACTATGTCAATAGAATAGCAGAAAATGAAAATCTACTTGGTTATAGAGTAATTAAGAAAGATAGTGAGATTTTAGCATATGGAGCAGCAACTTCAACTCAAAATGAGGGAATTGCAACAATTTCACTCCTAATTGGTAAAAGCTCTGAACTCAAAAAACACATTATCTCTGATCTTTTAACTAAAATTAATGAAGCAGGATTCAAACAAGTAGCTGTTTATCTTAATCCTGAAACACCTGTTGAGAAAGAAGAAGCAGAAGATTTCATGGCCGCTGGATTTGAGAAATCAGCTTCTTACGATATACTTACAAAGAAATTATAACTCAAAGATTGGTTATTACTTTTTTTCTTTTTTTCTTGCTCTTGGACCTGTGTGCAAGTTTTGGAAAGCTTCCTGAAGATCCGTTATAATAAAACAATTAGGATATTTCATAAGAATATCCTGTTAATTTTTCAGATATTTCCCAGAATTGTTTTGCTATTTTAGTGTTTCTTGATCTTTTATTTGATGGTTTGATAATTGGATAACCTCGTAAGTGTAGAAATTTTTCTGGACTGAAATATTCTCCACCTTTTGCATCGGGGTCAAAAGCTGCACGTAATTGAGGTAAAACACCCATTTCAACATTCTGAGACATAAACTTATTCATGAAATTCCAAAATCTTATTTGACCTTTGGAATCATCAATTTGCCCTCCTGCTGTTTGTAAATTTGTCCTTGTCCAACCTGGATGAGCTGCAATACTGATTACTGAACTATTTGTTTCTTTCAATTTTCTATTGAGTTCATAAGCGAAATACAAATTAGCAATTTTACTATTACTGTATGCTACAGTTTTGTTGTACCTCTTATCGTAATTCAAATCTTTAAAATTGATTTTACCGAACCTGTGACCCATACTGCTTATAGAAACAATTCTTGCATTTTCAGATTCAGAAAGTTGATTTAGTAATAGACCTGTTAAAACAAAATGACCATAATGGTTGGCTGCCATATGTAGTTCCAAACCATCTTCTGTAATCTTTTTTGAAGCAAACATTACTCCTGCATTATTGAAGAGAATATCTAACTTACTGTATTTTTCAGTAAATTTTTTGGCAAAATTCTTAACTGATGATAATTTTGATAAATTAATCTGTATGATATCGAGCTGTGCCTTTGGATTTTTTTCCAAAATACTCTTTTTTGCATTTTCAGCTTTTTCTAGATTACGACACGCCATGATTATTGTTGGGTTCTTATATGAAAGAACTCTAGTGATTTCTAAGCCTAAGCCACTGTTGGCCCCTGTAATAATAATTGTTTTACCCTTTAGGTCTGGAATATTTTCTTTAGTCCATTTCTCTTTTTTCTTTTTGCTCATTAGATATTCTTCCTAATCTTATCAATTTTTTATTAGGTTCATTTGTAAATCTTGTGTTTTATCAATAAACCTGTCAAATCACAGTAAGGTTTATTTCTATCTAGAATAATGAAATAATAATGCAAGCAAAATCTAGACTTTGGTTTTTAGTAACATTTATTATTGTATTTTCAAGCTTATTTGTGTCTCAATCTCAAACTATAGATGGTTTAATATTTCTAGACAACCCAACCAATAATCCCGTTCTAACAAGTATAAATGCTACCTCTCCAACAGAATATTTCAATGAAACCAGTTTTCCTCGATATCACCTTGTAGCTAGACCTCTTTCAATAATTCAATCTCCCCACAAAGGTTTTCCTGCAATTATCGATTATAGTCAAAACATATCAATCATAGCTCAAGCTGCTTCAGATGCAACTAATTGGGAGTTTTCATTAGTTTCAACTGGAACAAATATTACTCTTGATATCTTAGAATCAACATATAATGAGATTGATGCTCTTTGGTATTTTGAGGTTAGTCCTTCAGAGAATATTGCTGGATTATACGATCTACAATTGAATTGCAGTATTGGTGATGATTATCAAACAAATTCAGTTAAAATAGTAGCAGAGAAGTCATATCCGTTTAAAATTCTTCATATTTCTGATTCACATATTCCTTCGTATGCAGGAATGAATACAACTGATATAGTCTTAAACTATATAGATTCAATAAAGAGTCTTGATGTAGATTTTGCAATCTTCACTGGAGATTTAATAGAAGGAGCACCAGCTTTAGAATATGTTAATCCTATTACTGGAAAACCTTTAGCTGCTGAAGTACAGGTGAAATTGAGTTTATGGGTTTTTGATTTACTTGATTTACCTATTTACATTATTGGAGGAAATCACGATTTGGATGAATCAACTCTTCTTCCTGATAATCCAATTGTTGTTTGGAGGAATTACTTTGGTGAGAATTATATGCACTTTAATTTTCTAGACTGGTCATTCGTTGGTTTCACTTGTACTAATGAAGGACTAAGTACAACTGATTTTGCTAGTGTTGATGAGATACTTTCTGTTGAAAAGGATAAACCAAATCTACTGTTCTATCATTCGAATTACAAGAATCATGCTTCAAATCTAAGAGCTAGTTACAAAATTGAAGTTATGCTTTATGGTCATGATCATCATGAAGCAAAATATGTTTCAGCTTCAACTCTCTATCATTGTGAAGCTCCAATGTTCAACAATGAATCTTCTGTAATTACTGTCTTGAACCGAACAAGTGTTAGCTTAGATGATGTTGAATATGATTTTACTTCATTACTTGAGATCCCTACAGAGAAAACAAGCTTCAGTATTTTGATCTTTACTGGATTAATAAATTGCTGTGTGGTGGTTTTTATAATCAGAAAAAGAAAATATAACGGCTTGATTAGATAAAAGATATATAAGTTGATTATAGCTATTAAACCAAGATGCCTTTTACTCCAATGCATTTAGGTTTTGGAATCTTTTTATTTAGTATATTGCCATTTTTGGATCCAATTGCACTATTGATTGGAACTGTTATTATTGATCTTGAACCGATTTTTTATCTTATTACTGGTATAGGGCGCATGCATGGAATTATGCATAGTACTCTTGGTGTAATTGTTTTCTTTATACCTGCATCAGTCATAAGTTGGTTATGCTACAGATTTTTGAAACTAGATAAATATCTCCACAAATATAATATTTATCTGTCTCTTATATCAGGCATTATAGGTTTGTTTTCTCATGTTTTTTTTGATGCAATCCTTTATCCTGAGATAATGTTCTTTTATCCATTTTCGCAGATAAACGGGATATTGTACAATATTATGTCTTCAAGAACTGATTATCTAATACTAGGAATCATGTTCATAGTTGGCTTTCTAATTTTAGGAATAAGATACTATTTGAAATATGCAAAGAAAAAGAAAGCAGAAGAGAATTTAGACCTTGTTAGAAGGTAGAGTAAATGTTTAACCCCATCCTACCTTATTAGATGATTCCTTTTCGGAATGAACCCTTTCCAAGAAGACCTACCTATACTTCGTGTGGAATGGTTTTTCACTCATTTCCAGTGATCATCATCTGTGTAATCAGTTATCAATCCAATAGATTCAGGTCCTAAATGCGAAAGAACTGAACCTCCACTCTGACCAATCTCAATTTCAATCTTAGGATACTTCTCTTTTATTAGATCAGCAAGATTCTCAGCATAGTCCTTCCTACTACCATAAACGATAGTAAAAGCTTTAGGTTCTTTTGGTGCGTTCTCAAGACTAAGTCTTAATGACTCTATCAGTCCATCTTCAACTTCAGTAGCAGATCCTGCAGTTTCAACGAATCCTTCTTCATTCATGGTTACTATGGGTTTCTTTTTCAATAAAGACCCTAGTGCAAATTTAGCTGTTCCAAATCTTCCTAGTCTTCCACCTTTCCAGAGATATCTTATTGTTGGAAGTAGAATAATTGTACGAATCTTTATTGCTTGTTCTCTGAGAATCTCTGCAATTTGCTCTCCTGTATATTTTTTCTGTTTAATTAAATTTAGTGCCATTCTTATTAAAATAACTTCAGGATAAGATGCCGACTTTGCATCAATAATGTATATTTTGACATCGGATTGTTTTCTCATAACCTTTTTAGCTGCTAAATTTGAACTGTTGGTAGTTCCTGATAATCCAGCTGTAACATTAATTACTAGTATTTCTTTGGCACCTTCGTCAATCTGCTCTTGATATGCCATCTCAAAATCTTGAGGATTAGGTTGAGAAGTACTAGGAACAAAGGAATGCAAATTTAATTTAGGTATGTGAAGAAAAGCCTTTTCATCTTCGAAAAGTTGGTAGTAACTATCCCTATCGAAATTCTCATCTTCTTTGAGCACTTCGTCATGTACCATCATATAAAGTGGCACAATTTTGATATTATTTTCTCTTGCAAAATCCCATGAAAGGTCTGAAGCGCTATCAGTAACAATTCGTATGGTCATAGCTTACTACAGAAATCCTAGCTTAAAAGGATACCTAGCTATAGAATTTTCATGCGAGGTTTTAAAAGGAAACTGAGATTGAAGAAAATCAGAAGATTTCTGTAATATCTTCTTTTGGAATTAGTATTTCAAAACATGCTCTTTCTTTCTTATCAGATAATCCTATTTTCCATCCGTGAGCATCTACTAGCTTCTTGACAATTGTTAAACCATGAATCGACTCTTTTTCTTTTGTTGTGAATATTGATTCAAAAGCTTCTTCCACAGTTTTAGTTTCTATTTGTAAACCATCATTCTCTATAGTTAAAACTATTTCATTATCTAACAATCTACTTGTCACAGATATTTGACTTGGTTTTCCATGAATAACAGCATTTTCGAATAGGTTTTTGAAAATCTGTGATAGTTTCTCTTTATCTGCTTTGACAGCTACAAGCGGATCATGGTTGAGTTTAATGTTTTGCGGAATTGTTATTGCTCCTATGGTATCTACAAGTTTATTCAGATTTACTTTTTCAGATTTCTCTACAGTTTGTCCTGCATCTGCAAGTTCAATAGACCTGTTTAAGAGTTTTCGGAGGTACTCAGTTTGATTATTTATCTTTTTTAACACAAATTCTTTTTCTTGCTCATTTTCTTCAAGTAAATCTGCATATCCCTCAATTGATGAAAGGCAGTTCCTTATATCGTGACCCATCAAGTGAACAAAATTACTAAGCTCTTTCTTCTGTCTAGTAAGAGTATCTACAACTTTTCTTCTTTCAGAAATATCCACAACTGAGGCTAGAGAATTTGTTGAATTAGGCAATGGGTTAACAGTGATTATTATGTTTTTTGGCGTTCCTTCCTTTGTTATCATGCGTGTTTCATATTGATTTGGTACACTTTCAGGTTGTAGCATCCTCTTTCTGTTATACTCTAACATTAGATTAAGCTCAGGTTGTGGAATAAAATCTATCCATTTTCGTCCTTCTAATTCTTTGCTTGAATAACCTGATAGATTTTCCATTCTTGAATTAACTAGAACAATATTTGCTTCCAAGTCATAAATGATATTAGCCATACCAGTGCTTTCAAACAAATTTTTGTACAAAATTTCCGACCTCTTTAATTCTTCCTCAGCCAGTTTCATATCAGTAACATCAAACAAAGATACTATGTAATCCTCTGAAAGTGGAATGGACGTTAAGGTAACAATGGCGTTTCTAACATCACCTTTTCGGTTAACAAATTTTGTTTCATAAAATGCGGGTATTTTACTAGTGTCTGTTTTTCTAGTTCTACTAAATTCGAGCAAATTATCCATTTCAGTCTCTGGTGCAAACTCACTCCAATTCCTACCAATTAAATCATCCCTCATATATCCTGAAACTTCTTCAAGTTTAGAGTTAACTTGTTTTATGACTCTACCGGATCCTACAATCATATTTGCAGTTCCAGTAGCTTCGAATATGGTTTTGTATAATTCAGCAGATTTCAATAATTCGTTTTCTGCTTCTTTAGTCTCTGAAATGTCAATCAATGAAATTATAAATTTCTCAGTACTAGGAATTACTCCAACATGAATCAAACAAGGAACGATATTTCCTTTTTTATCCTTAAGCCTAGCTTCATAACTTGTTGGAACACTAGTAGGGTCTATCATTCTTCTTCTATTATATTCCATCAACCTCTCTAATTCTGATTCATCAACAAAAGTGTGCCATGGAAGTTTTCCTTCAACTTCCTCTTTAGAATAACCAGACATTTCCTCTAAACGATCATTCATTTTTTCTACTATAGAGTCTGCTCTAGCGATAGCATTTGCTGCACCTGTAGCTTCGAAAAGTGTTCTGTAAAGAGATTCAGATTCTTTGAGTTGTTCTTCCGCTAGTTTCATTTGTGAAATATCAATAAGAGTTACAATGAAATCCGTACTCTCTGGAATAGTTTTTATTGTTAGATATACATTTAAGCTAGTTCCATCTCTTAGAATTATGTTAGTTTCAAAATGATCTTGAGCTAGAGTAGGGTCTTGATAGTGTAATTCTTGAAGTTTTTCAAATCTTGTCGTTTCTTCTTCTGAAAGAAAATCTGACCATTTCATTTTGTTTTCTATTTCAGTTTTCTTTAGACCAGTCAATTCTTCAAATCTCGAATTAACTAGACTTATAGTTTTATCACTTTTAGCAATCAAATTTGCCGTTCCAGTGCTTTCAAAAGTAATTTTATAAAGTTTTTCAGATTTTTTATGTTTTTCTTCTATCAGTTTTCTTTCTGTTATATCATACAAGCTACCTTGAACAATAAATGGGTCTCCTTCCTTCGAAGCTATGTTTTGGAGATGTTGTCTTATCCATCTGATTTCACCATTTTTGTTTCGTATCCTGTACTCCATAACATTACTAAATCCTGGAATATTTTCTAAATCTTCATTAATTGCTAGTAATAGTTCCATATCTTCTTCTAGTACTAGCTTGTCCCAACTTAGTCCTCCTGAAACAAAATCCTCTTCAATATAACCAGTTATTTTTTCGACTGCTCCATGGAAAAAGAATGGTTTGAAATTAATTGAACCTCTAAAAGCTATCCCATCAAAGTTCTGAACAAAACCTCGATATTTTTCTTCGCTTTCTTTTAGGGCTTCTTCAGCTTTTATCCTTTGAGTTAAATCCCTGCCTATGGCCATCATTGCTATTGGTTTATTTGATTTGTCAGTAATGACTACAGCATTAAGTTCAACTGGAAAACTTTCACCATTCTTTTTTAGCATTTTATATTCAACAGATCCCTTTTGGGTTGAAAACGTTTGTTTTCTTATTCCCTTCATTACTTTGTCATGATCTTCAGGAGAAGTAAAATCCAGCATTGAGCATCCAATTAATTCTTCAGGTTTGTCTACTCCGTGCATGATTGCAGCTTGTTGATTAGCTAATGTAATAATACCTTTTAAATCTGCAAGAACAATAGAATCAGGGGATGTATCCACTAACTTTCGATACTTCTCTTCACTTTGTTGCAAAGCTGCTTCTATTTCCTTCCTTTGAGTAATATCATCTCCTACTCCCAGCATTTTGATTACTTTATCATTTTCATCTCTTATGGTTGTATTACGCCAAGCAATTATTCTTTTATCTCCATTTTTTGTTTCCATTTCAATCTCAAAATATGGCGTTGGTTTTTGCATACCCACAATAACTTGTTGAAAACTGAACCTTAATTCATCTACGTATTCTGAAGAATAAGCTGTTGTAAACCAGTTTTTACCTATTAAATCCTTCTCAGTATAGCCTAATACATAGGTTACTTCTTTGTTCATTAATTCAACAATCTCATTCTCATTTACGATAACAAACATAACATTTGTTTCATTCAGATAATGTTGAGTAAGGTCCCTTTCTCTTGTTATAGTTTTTTCACTTTCAGTTAGAGCTTGTTCGGCTTTCTTATGTCTAAAAACTGTACGAATTTGATGTACAAGTTCAGTATATTGACTTCTTGCATCTAAACCTTTTCTAATGTAATAATCTGCTCCGAGGTTAAGGGCATCAATTACAACTTCTTCTCTTCCTCTACCTGTAAAGATTATGAAAGGTATTTGAACCTCTCTTTGTTTTATCTGTTTCAACAGATCTAGTCCATTCAGATCCTCCATCAGATAATCGCATACTATAATGTCAATATTATTATCTTTTATTCTCTCAAAAACCTCCATGGGATTCCTTAAAGATTCTACTTGTATCTCTCCTTCACTCATTTTTTCAACAAATTCCTTTGTTAAGAAGAGAAAATCTTCTTCGTCATCAATATGCAATACTCTGATTACATCAGGTGAAAATTCACTTTTTTCAGCTTTATTGGATTTCACCATTCGAACAACCTCCTATTACATATGTTCAAAGAGCTATAATTGTTTTTTCTTAAGGAAAAATAAAAATACTTCCAATTATTAACCTAAACACAGAAGTTGATACTCATTGAGATATAATTTTACTGAATCTGTTGGAGAAAAAATAACTCTAACGGGGAATATATCAAAAATCCCGTGGCAGCATCTAATTAAATTCATTAGTGATAGGAATCATATAAATTATTTTGATTTAGATAACGGAGAACAAATCGTAATTTATTCTCGAGAACCAATTACATGCAGAGGAAAAATGAAAATCAATGGAGAAATAATTCTTACTAAAGGAAGCTCCAAGAGACCACAAAAAATTAAGGATGATACATATCAAGAATATCAGCTTCTGGTAGATTCGTGGGAGTGTCTAAGTAATTAACATCTTTAGAGAGTGGAAAATAAATGATTGAAGATGATGAAGTAGAAGCTTTACTTGAAAGTTTAAAGGACGAAGACCTTCATGTTCGAATTTTTACAATTAACTCCATTGTTGATAACCCTGGCAAAAAACAAACAGTTTCTGTTCTTATAAAAATGCTCAAGGAAGATGTTGCACTAGTAAGGAGCCGCATAGCTTGGGCTCTAGGCAAAATAGCGGATGAAAGAACAATCAATCCTTTAATTCTTGCTTTAAATGATGAAGAACCAGAGGTAAGGAAAAATGCTACCAGATCATTAGGAGATATGATGGTTTTTGATGCTATTCCTTCCCTAGTGAACAAATTGGAAGATACTAGCTGGGAAGTAAGGGCTGAATCAGTTGTAGTGTTGGAACATTTGGGTTGGGTTCCTTCTAGTGATAAAGAAGAAGCTTTATCTCTTATAGCCAAGGAAAGGTGGAAAAAGCTGCTGGAGCAAGAAAATCTTGATGAACAACTTCTAGAATACTTCATAGATGATCCTGACAAGGATGTTAGATCTAAAATCGCTTGGATTCTGGGTGAAATTCGAAGTAATAATTCTATTAAGCATCTCTTTAACCTCTTAATGAATGACAATTTTCAAGATGTAAAAGAACAAGCTGCTTCAGCTATTGGAAAGATTGGAGGTGACGAAGGATTATCACTTCTTAAACAAGCTTTAGAGAGTGAAAATTGGTTTATAAGAAAATGTGCTACATCTGCCTTAGGATATTCTAGGGATATACTTGTTGTAGATATTTTAGAGAATTTATTGGAAGACGATAATAGATTCATTAGTGAGAGTGCTAAGGAAGCTCTAGAAAGAATAAAATCCAAACATAATATCAAATCTTGATAGAGATATATTTAAGATTGATTACATTTTCTCTAGAATAGCCAAACATGAGTGAAAATTCCCGAACCCTCATGGAGGAATATGTATGGAAAATATAAGAAATAAACTGAGCATTTCTAAAGAGAACATAGATGAGATTCAAAAATTCTTAATTGATGAAAACAACCCCTTTGTTAATGACCTTCTACAGTTAGTAGATAAATACGGAGGAGTTGATGAAATAAATAAGAAATTCAAAGAAGCAAGAAAAATTGAAACCATCTATAAAAAGCTCGAAACAGTTAATCCTGATTATATAGACGAACTTGAGTGGTTAATAAAGCAGAGAGAAAATGATGCATTCATTAGCGTTGATAACTACAGAAGAAAGATTTTAGGAAATGCAGTTGACAGAATTAAATTTGACGATTCGTTTGCTGTAACTCTAGAATTTTCTGCATGTCAATACTTTCCATTTTTAATTAAAGGTGCAAAAAAAGCCATTTCTAATCAAGATCTTATGCCAGGCAGAATAATCCGTGTTAGATATATGAAAGAACAAGAAAAAGATGGGGATCTTCTGGCAATGCAGGCAGCTGTTGACATAATAGGGGCTTCTATTGTAGAAACCTTAGATACAAAAGGAACAGCTCCTGGTCCTGATGGTATGCCTGTTAATATTCATCTAGGTGGTCCTGATACAATTACAGGATACTTTGGAGGTGTTGGACAACCTAATGAATTTGCATTGAAATGGATAGATGAGCTACTATATTACTATACTAATTATGGTGTAAAACAAGTTTTGAATATCAATCCTGGAACTGTTATCTTGGGATATATGCTCTACAAACTTGGAGTAAATAATGAGTTTAAGATTTCAGTGTACATGGGTAATGACAATCCTTATTCTGTTCTTTGGACATTGATGACTGCAAAACTCTTTGCTCGAGAAGATGGTACTTCACCATTGATTGGATTCAATCTTTCAAATGCTGTTAACAACTGGACAATTGAAATGAGTTCTCAAATTAGAAACAATTTTGGTTTTGAAAACGTTGTTAGACTAGAACATCACATAATTGAAACATGGAAATCAATTGTAAGACAACCATATGATAGAACTCAAGAATTGCTTGAAATTGCTCCAAAAGTCAGGAATATTAGTGCTAAACATGAAGGTGGACCTGTGGAAATTGACCCAACAAGAGAACATCCTTCTGATATACTAGATTATTTCCTTACAAAGGAACAAATTGATGAACAAAGTTTATGGCCCCATCTTGAACAAAATCATATGGATCGCCATACATCTGTGAACAATACAGCTAAAGCTCTTACAGAAAAAGGTTTGAGTTTTATTGCAGCTAGAAAACTCCATTATAAATAAGCTTTGAGTGATAGTAATGAAGAAAATGGTAAACGGAATGTACCGGATTCAAGGAGAGGGAGCTTTTGAATATCTTGCAAAAGCTCAAGCTCAGGAAAGAGAAGGAAAAGAAATACTTCATTTCGAAATAGGACAACCCGATTTTCCCACTCCTCAAAATATCAAGGATGCAGCTTATGTATCAATTGAGAACAATTTCACTGGCTATGTATCAGCTACTGGAATTTTGGAACTAAAGCAAGCAATCCAAGATGAAATTGAGCAAACTAGAGGATTTAGACCTTCAATAGAACAAATTTTGATTTTACCTGGTGCTAAGCCAGGAATTTTCTTTTCAATGCTTGGTTTAGTTAATCCTGGTGATGAGGTAATATATCCTGATCCAGGTTTTCCTACTTATGGCTCCGTTGCTAAGTATCTTAATGCTGGAGATGTCCCAATTCAATTGAAAGAAGAAAACGAATTTCGTTTAAATCCCAATGATATTGAAGAAAGAATCACTGATAAAACAAAGCTAATCATCCTGAATAGTCCACAGAACCCAACAGGTTCTGTAATGACGAAAGAAGAAATAGACAAAGTTGCAGAAATAGCAGAAAAAAACAATATTTTCCTCTTATCAGATGAGATTTACTCCAAGATGCTATATGAAGCTTCTTTCCATTCACCTGCAATTCGAGATGAATCAAAAGAAAGAACGATAATTCTAGATGGGTTCTCAAAATCATATGCTATGACTGGATGGCGTTTAGGCTATGTAGTAGGTCCTGAAGAAGTAATAGAAAGAATGGGTACTTTAATGATTAATGCTTTATCTTGTACAACATCGTTCGTTCAAAAAGCTGGTATAGCAGCTCTAAAAGGAACTCAAGAACCTTTGAAAGAAATGATGAAAGCCTTTCTTGAAAGAAGAAATGCGATAGTTGAAGGACTAAATAGCATACCAAACTTCACATGTTTACACCCTCAAGGTGCTTTCTATGTCTTTCCCAATATCAAAGATACAGGGATGAATTCTCGAGAGATAGCAGATCATATTTTGTATAAAGCTGGTGTATGTTGTTTACCCGGATCAGCTTTTGGAGATGGTGGAGAAGGGTATCTTAGATTTAGTTATGCTACATCCATAGAAACAATTCAAAAAGCTGTTCAACAAATCAAGGATTCTTTCGAGTAAGATTGTTACAAATGTAGCAATTTGGCTATATTCTCTCCAAGAATCTTATTTTTCTGTTTTTCTGTTAAGTCCATTTTTCTAATTTTTTCTATGTTTAGTTCAAGATTCCTATCTCCTAGTGGTGAATCTGAACCAAGTAAAACTTTATCTTCCCCAAACTTGTCCATAGCAAAACGTATTCTCTTCTCAGAAATGATGAAATATGTTGAAATATCAAAATAGACGTTTTTCAGACTCTCTCCTTTCCTGGCAATAGTTTCTAATCCCATAGAATGAGCTATGATATAATTTGCTTTTGGAAATTCATAAGCTAATTTTACAAATTTTCTTGCTTCTTTGAAGTTATAAAGATGGATAAAAATTGGTGTGCTCTTTTCAACTGCGAATTGGGGAATAATTTTCATCCCCTCATCTTCATTTGAGAACTTGTTCAAGCATTGATGAAGCTTAATTCCAGCAAAAGACATTTTCTCAAAGTTCTGCTCTAAAGTAGAAATTAGCTCAGGATCATTAGGATTGATCCAGAAATATTGAATCAATCTGTCAGGATAATCTTTCACGAGTGAAAAGACATATTCATTGTCTATATTGTTCATTTTTTTATGAAAAAGACGTAAGAAGAATACGTTTCCTAAGATATGAAAATAGTGGTTATATGAAGATTTTCTATAAGCTATTTTAGGAATTTTGAATTCATAATCTGGATCAGTACCACCTGGACATAGAACCACTTTATCGACTCCTAAATTATCCATAAGTGGAATTAGTTTCTCTGAATAAGCAAATTCTCCAAAAGCATGAGCATGACCATCTATTATCAATCTTACGACTTCCGAAATTATCGTTTTTCAGCGATATTAACCATTCTGGCTATTAATTTGAAGAAGTACTTTAATTTGTCAATAGAGGTTAACTTTGCAGATAGGGTGCTTTTATTTGCAGATATTAGAACAACATCCTTCATAAGTTGGAAGAAGTATTCACTAACATATGAATCATCTAAAATTTTTGTTGCAAGTTTATCATTGTTAGTTCTTATGTTTACAAAGTTGATGACACTCATTCCAGTAAATGACTCAAATTCTCTGTTTCTTGAATCTTCCTTAACTGTAACATGCAGAAACAGTGGGAACTCATGGATTAATTCAGCATCTATATGAACATCTTTGTCGCTTTCTTCTACTAATGTAATTCTTTGAGTTACATCATCTTCGTGTTCAATAGGTAAATCAAATGAGTATTTTGTCAAGTATCCTGAGGATTTCTTAATATTATACGCACCAATTTCAATTAGCTTTTGCATTATTGCTGTATCTCGATCACTTGGAGAATCATCTTTTTCTTCTCCATATTTCTCTTTATAATACTGCTCAGCTGACGTTATGTTTCTCTTGGGTGGTTTTTTTGAACCGAAGAATCGTGACATAGATTTCAATTCCTATTTAGTTGATTGTTCTTTTATACCTTTTGTACTAACAAAGAGACTCCTTGACAGCAAATTTATAAGCAATTCCACTTTAAAGTATGCGTGAAAGATTATTGAGGGCTTATGATGGAATTTAATATAGCTTTTATTGGATTTGGAGTTGTTGGTCAAGGTTTAGCAGAAATTTTGCTCGAACAAGAAGAGTATCTCAAGAAGAATTATGATTTCCACTTCAAAGTGGTTGCAATATCAGATACGATGAAAGGGTCTTGGTATAAACGAACTGGTTTAGATTTGCGAAAATTACTCGATTTAGTAAATGAAAACGGCAATTTAAAGGGTTATGGAGATGGTATTGAAGGTTGGGATTCGATTAAGACAATTGAGGAAACCAACGCTAATCTTATTCTAGAAGTTGCTTGGACTGATCTCAAGACTGGAGAACCGGCAATTACTCATGTCAAAACTGCTCTGAAAAATAAGAAACATGTAGTTTTAACAAATAAAGGACCTATTGCTTTAGCTGTCAGAGAGCTACTAGATTTAGCTAAAGAGAATGGTGTTGAAATGAGATATGAAGGGACTGTGTTGAGTGGAACTCCAGCATTGAATCTTGGATTATACAATCTAGCTGGGGCAGGAATAACTAAGGCGATGGGCATAGTAAATGGTACTACTAACTACATTCTAACAGAGATGGAGAAAGGACTTAGTTATGAGAATGCGCTAGAACAAGCTCAAGAACTGGGATATGCAGAAGCAGATCCTACAGCTGATGTTGAAGGTTATGATGCATTAGGAAAAATCGTTATTTTAGCAAATACTGTCATGGGAGCTAATTTGAGCAAAGATGAACCACCATGTGAAGGCATAACAAAAATAACAGCTGAAGACATAGTTAAGGCTAAGGAAGAAGGATATAGATGGAAACTGATTGCTGGTGCAGAGATTAAGAGTGATGGTTCTGTTGAAGCATATGTTAGACCTGAAAAAATCCCCTTAACTCATCCATTAGCCAATATAATGGGGCCAACTAATGCTTTGACTTATTCGACCAAGTATGTTGATGACGTGACTATTGTGGGACCTGGTGCAGGAAAAACTCCAACAGGTTTTGCTTTACTCACTGATATTCTTGATATTAATCGACTACTTTCTAAGGGTTGATTTTAATGGGCTATATGCACAAGTATCTTGATGTCGATCTAACATCTGAAAGAATTCAAGAGAAGAAATTAGATAAGGAATTAGCAGAAAAATTCATTGGAGGTAAAGGATTAGGAGCAAAAATTCTCTACGATGAATTAGAAGCTGGAGTTGATCCTTTAAGTCCAGAAAATATCATTCTCTTTATGACAGGACCATTAACAGGTACTTCTGTTGTAACTTCTGGTCGATGGTGTATAGTCACTAAATCTCCCCATACTGGAATTTATCTTGATAGCCAAATCGGTGGAAACTTTGGTCATCGTTTGAAAAAAGCTGGTTATGATTTCATCCTAGTTAGAGGAAAAGCAGCAAATCTATGCTATTTGTTAGTTACTTCAGAGGGATCTACAATCATCTCAGCAAAAGAAGTTTGGGGAAGGGGAACTTTTGCAACAGAAGAGATACTTCAAGGAAAACATCCAAAATCTGAAGTGGCATCAATTGGTATAGCTGGAGAAAAACTAGTTTCTTATGCAAATGTAATGACAGGCAGATCTCATATGGCAGGAAGAGGTGGTTCAGGAGCTGTTATGGGGTCAAAAAATCTAAAAGCAGTCGTAGTGAGTGGAACTGAAAAAATTGATGCTGCTCATAAAAATTTTAGAGAACTTACAAGAACTTTTCGCACTAAGGTTCAAAATGATGATGGAGTAAAGAACAGGAATAGAATTGGAACAATGATGTGGGTAAATATGTCCAACCAAGGGGGATTCTTACCCACAAAAAATTATCAGAGTGGAGTCTTTGAAGAGGCTGATTCTATCTCAGGAGAAACAATGTTAGAAAAGTATACTTATGCTAACAGGGCTTGTTATGGGTGTTTAATTGCTTGTGGTAAAGCTAACAAATTTGAAACAGGCAAATATGCTGGTTTAGATGTAGATGGACCAGAATATGAAACTACAGCATTACTTGGTTCAAATTGTGGGATTAATGATCTTGCAGCTGTAGCAAAAGCAAGTGAAATGTGTGATGATTTAGGAATCGATACGATTACAGCAGGTGCGACTATAAGTTTTGCAATGGAATGTGTGGAAAAAGGATATTTACAACAATCAGATGTTGATAATCTAGCTTTTGGAAATGATGATGCAGTACTTGAGATGATAAAACTTATTTCACATAGAGAAAGAATAGGTAATTTATTTGCCCAAGGGTCAAAAGCTGCTGCTGTGAAAATTGGTCATGATTCAATGGATTTTGCTATTCAAGTAAAGGGAAATGAACTAGCAGGTGTTGAACCAAGAGGGTCTTGGGGGATGGCATTAGCTTATTCTACTTCAGATAGAGGTGCTTGTCACCAAAGAACATGGACTCCAAGTGCAGAATTAAGTGGTGATTTACCAAGATTTTCATTTGAAGGTGTTCCCAAGTTTGTCAAGGAATCTCAAGATGAAAGAGCTGCTTGTTTTTCCTTAGTAGTTTGTGATTTCTTACCCTTTAATGTCCCTGAAATGGTTGAAATGTTGAATTCTGCTACAGGATTTTCTTACACACCTGAAAGTTATTTGGAAGTAGGAGAAAGGATATGGAATTTAACAAGAATGTTCAATGTACGTGAAGGAATTACAGCTAATGATGATACTCTTCCTAAAAGATTTTTCAAGGATATAATGCCTGAAGGAGATGCAAAAGGACTGGTTGTAAGCAAAGAGCAGTTCGAAGCAGCTAAGCTTGAATATTATCAACTTAGAGAATGGAATAATAACGGAATCCCTACTGAAACAAAATTGAAGAAGTTGGGATTGTAGTTTCCTTTTCTAAATAATCACACCCCATTCATGAAGGATATAGTCTGTATTTGAAACCATTACATTACTTATTGGGTTTTGTATTTTTAGATTCAAATTAGTTCCTTCAGAATAAAAGTACTTAAAGAATAATCGAAGCTGTGAATAGGTTTGTATTGTTGATAATTGAAAATTATTGTTTACCCATTCTGAAGACATTTGTTGGAGTATATGCGTTCCATCTTCTTTTAACAGCTCTTGTTCGAAGAACCAATAATTAATGAACTCATCAATTTCATTTTCAAATAAACCTAAATCTTGTAAAGCATAGCTTAGATAATTTAGTAATTGGTTTTTCGTAAAGGATTTATCATTTATGATGTAGATATCAGCAATTTTCTCTATTATCCATCCGTATTCAAGCTTACCAAAATCACTATAGATATTTGCTTCATAGAACAGATAAGGATAAAAGACATTCTCATAAAGAATTCTTGATTCTGGAAATACTTCAAAAGAATTCCATACGATAGTATCAGATAATTCAACTTCTGGAATGGTTATCGTAGCGTATCCAAATGGCATATAGACAGAAAGTGTTTCAGTAAAAACTTCATTTTGCAAATTGTACAAGTAGATAGCTGGTTTTCTCGCATTAGATGGTGGAGTAGTTCCATAGTTGACTCCAAAGTATATCCCTATTGAAATTCCTGCTATCCCTATAACACTTGCTATAATGATGGCAATGAGCTTTCCTTTGATCATCATTATCAATTAACTTTGACACTTTTATAGATTTCTACGAACCATTCCGATTATTGTTTTGATAAATACTGAAGTTGGGAGTAACGAAGAGTTATATACTTGCTAGAAAAGAGTTCAAAATATAACTATAACACAGTGCTTAGATGTTAAAAAATAATCCCCAAGTAGATCTTAGAAAACAAAGAATCACAGCTCTTTCGATTATTTCTCTATCATCATTTGTCAGTGCTTTTAGTGGTTCAGCGTTTTCAGTTGCAGCTCCAGTAATGACTAATCCTCTCAATCCTCAACATGTCCCAGGTCTTGATGAAGCAGGAATGGGGTGGATTATTACAATATACATTTTAGCTACCGCTATGCTTCAGATTCCTTTTGGAAAAATTTCCGATAATTATGGAAGGAAAAAAATCTACATTATTGGAACAATAATTTTTACTTCAGCAACTTTAGTCTTAGGGTTTATGAACAGTGAAACAACGTT